>DSDE01000454.1 GCA_011049095.1 Fidelibacterota bacterium | reverse complement strand
GCATTGATTTTGAGGGCGGCACGCTGATACAGTTTAAGTTTGAAGAGCCCACGACCGCCGGAGAAATCCGTGGGATGATCAATAATACCGCTCTGGGCAATGCCGAGATTCAAAAAAGCGGCGAAAATGAGTTTATGGTTCGTGTAAAAGATATGGGTGTTGGCAATGAGATCGTAGAGATGATCAAAGCCGATTTAAGCAGTAAAACTTTTGAGGTGCGGCGCATCGAGAAAGTCGGGCCAAAAATCGGAAAGGAGCTTCGCGGCAAGGCCTATCTTGCTGTTGTGGCATCTCTTTTTCTTATATTGCTTTATATCAGCATCCGGTTTGAGTTTCGATTTGCCGTCGGGGCGGTGGTGGCGCTATTCCATGATGTCTTGATCACATTGGGAATCTTCAGCATTTTTAACTGGGAAATCACAATGCCGGTGATCGCGGCATTTCTCACCATTGTTGGCTATTCGCTGAATGATACCATTGTAGTTTATGATCGTATTCGGGAAAATCGTCACAGTATCCGAAATCAGGCTTTGGCCGAAATAATCAATACAAGTATCAATCAGTCCCTCTCGCGGACGGTCATAACATCCTTAACCACCTTTGTGGTTGTGCTGGTGCTGGTAATTTTTGGCGGTGAAGTACTCTTTGGATTTTCCTCAGCAATGCTGATTGGTGTGGTGATTGGCACTTACTCATCCGCATTTGTAGCAGCGCCGATTTTGATCTGGTGGAATGAGAAATACCCGGCCCCGGTCGTCAAAAAAAAGTAAAACAATGCAAACCTGCAAAAAGTCCCGTTCGCGGGACTTTTTTTTGTGAGTTAATTATGTCAGTTAAAGCAGTTTTAGGATGTCAGTGGGGTGACGAAGGCAAGGGGAAGATCGTTGATTCTCTCAGCAAGGATATCTCTATTGTTGCCCGCTTCCAGGGTGGCGCCAATGCTGGTCATACAATTTACTTCAATGGCCACAAAATCGTCCTGCACCAGATACCTTCTGGCATTCTCCAGAAAAATGCCGCTTGTCTTTTAGGCCATGGGATGGTCATTGACCCGGTTGGTTTGACAGAGGAGATCGCTTCTCTGGAAAAATATGGATTAGAGCCTGAGCGCCGAATATATATTTCTCCAAACGCCAATATAATCACGCCATTTCACAAAGAGAAAGACCGCTTGCTGGAAGCCGCAGCAGGAAAGCAGAGCATTGGCACGACGATGAAGGGAATTGGCCCTGCCTATGCGGAGCTGACAGAGCGGCAGTCGCTGAAAGCGTGGCAGCTTTTTGATGAGGCGACAGCAATTCATCATCTGACCCGCCAGTACCACCAGCTAAAAATCCAATTTGGTGAAAATGTCAAGCCGATAGAAAGCTATTCACCGCTGTTAGAAAGCTTTTTCCTGAATGTCGGGCAGATTTTGCCCTTGATTCGCGACTTCAGCAAGCTGCTCCTGGATACCGTTTCCAATGGAAAAAATATTCTTATTGAAGGCGCACAGGGGCTTCTTCTCGATCTCGATTACGGAACCTTCCCCTATGTCACCTCAAGCCACACCAGCACCGGTGGCATTTTCACCGGCTTGCCCCTCAATTTCCGACAGATAGATAAAATCTACGGCGTCTATAAAGCCTACAATACCCGGGTTGGCAATGGCCCTTTTCCCACTGAGCGGAAAGACGTGATTGGTGAACAGCTCCAAAAGCAGGGTTTTGAATATGGCGCCACAACGGGCCGGCCTCGTCGCTGCGGCTGGTTTGATGCTGTCTTAGGCCGCTATGCCGCTCACCTCAATGCCGTTGATGAAATTGTTCTCACGAAACTGGATGTGCTCAATGATTTTTCAGAGCTGAACGTCGCGGTAGCCTACCGCATTGACGGGAAAGAATATCGCGATATATTTGGTATGATGCACCGTCTGTCTGATGCTGAACCGATTTATGAGGTATTGCCTGGCTGGCAGCAGTCTCTCGAGGGGATAAAAGATTTTGCAGATCTGCCTCACGCGGCTCAGGACTATATATCCTTTTTAGAAAAGGAGATCGGGCGGCCAATTGGCTTTATCAGCGCTGGTGTCAATCGTGAGGACCATATTATCCGATGAAGCAGTCGCCTCCAAATTGGCTGCTGATGCTTGGCTTTATCATCATCACCATATTATGGGGGAGCTCCTGGCTGGTTAATAAGATAGTTCTTGACAATGGTCTGGAACCCTTTGCCGCGGCGAGCTGGCGCTATTTTTTTGCTGCACTCTTTATGATTCTCATCGTTTTGATTCGGCGAAAAAAGCTTTATTATTCCCGGTCTGATCTGCCACTGATTCTGCTTCATGGCCTGCTGATGATAGCCATTCCCAATGCACTGGTTTTTTGGGGGCAGCAGTTTATCAGCTCCAGCCTGGCCTCCATCCTCTTCAGCGTCTATCCCCTGACGGTAGCGCTTATTTCCCATCTGCTCCTAGACAAAGAGCGTCTTTCGCTGCGGCGCTTTGGGGGAATCTTTTTGGGCTTTGTCGGTGTAGCCATTCTGTTTGTGGAAAAATCAACATTTGAGGCTTCATTTACATTTTGGGGAATGGCTGCTGTCATCGCCCAGGTAATCCTGGTAGCCATCGCCACAGTCCTCATCAAGCGTGACGGCGAGTCAGCGGACCCTTTTATTCTAAATATGGGCGGAATGCTTACCGGCACCATCGCCCTCTTCATTTTTACCATGTTCAGCGAGGGTTTACCGCCGCTGCCTGGGGCCACAGCCCTCTATGCTCTGGTCTATCTGGGGATATTTGCCTCTTGCGTCACTTTTGTCATCTATTTCTGGCTGATGAAATATATCGAGGTAACCAAGCTGAGCTTTACAGCTTATCTGACCCCCATCGTGGCATTGATCTTAGGGGTTGGCCTTTATGGTGAAAATATCTACCTTCACACCCTTCTCGGAATGCTTACTATTTTTACGGGCATCTTTATCGCAGACCTGCCTATGTATCGCCAGATGATTCGTCAAAGGAGGAAATAAGTGTCACACGCGCGCTATTGTTGGAAAAGTCCACTAGGCTGGCTCGTAATTGCATTATTACCTGATAAACTCCTTTGGCTGCGCTTTCCAAGGCCAGAGGAGTCTCTCATCTCAATCGCTCCAGCCAAAGCATATCTGCCATTGCTTTCTCAAACAAAAAAAGAGCTGACGGAATATTTCTCCGGCGAACGAAAAAGATTTTCACTGCCTTATGAGCTAAGCGGCACCCCTTTTCAGATGGCTGTGTGGCAAAATCTTATGGCTATCCCCTATGGCGAAACCGTCAGTTACGGTAAAATCGCCGCTGCTGCAGGCTATCCGGGAGCTTTTCGGGCTGTGGGAACTGCCATCGGCCAAAATCCCCTCAGCATTCTCATTCCATGCCATCGGGTTATCAGGAAAAATGGCGAGCTGGGAGGATATGCCGGCGGCCTGGACAAAAAACGTTTTCTATTGGAGCTGGAAATGACAGTTCCCTTTTTTTTAAAAGAATGAAAATGACAAAGATATTTGATTTTCTCTATCTAAGCATATTGCATCCAGGCGCTTGCAAAATTCTAAATTAAGTATTACTAGCAAAATTTGTATTTTTTATGAAGCAAATATAATC
>DSDE01000143.1 GCA_011049095.1 Fidelibacterota bacterium | reverse complement strand
TTGTTTATCTGCAAAGATTGCTCTTGAAAATTGTGAAATAACTCATTAATATGAAGCACGATGCAATATTTGAATTACTTAACAAACAAAATCGAGGAAAGCTTATGAAGAAAACATTGTTACTGACAATTGTGCTTGGTATGTCATTTTCTGCTTGCTCAACAATGGGGTTTATGCCGCCAGATTTTTCTTTAGCCACAGAATCTTTTGTAAATGAACAGATTGACTCCCAGGTGCGCACAGCTCTTTCTGAAGTCGATGAAAAAACATTCCGTCTGTCAGAAGATCTAAAAAAAATGGAAGCTGATCTGGAACAGATGAAAAATGATGTTCAGGCTCAGAAAGACGCAATGTCCCAGGCTTTGGTTAGTGTACAGCAAATCAATGATTTAGCCACTCAGATAAAAGTCATCGCCAAAACCTCAAAAGATGAAGTGCAGACGGTTCGTCAGGATCTAATGGACAGCCTTGATGAACTGGCAGACAGGCTAGACCAGGAATTAGAAACACTGAATACGGCTGTCACCAAACTGGAAGCTCAATCTGGCGTTTTAGAGCAAAATATACAAAAGGTTCCAAAAGAGACATTATTTGAGCTCCGCCAAGCCATTGACGCCTATTATCAAAAATAGCGTCACTGCTTAAACAAAGAGGATATAGCTATGGAAAAGCGATTCTTTTTTTTCAGGAAGAAATCGGCTAATTCCCTGAAAAATATCATTTCAACCGGCTTTCTGTTTAGTCTCCTGCTATTTGTTTCTGGCCTCTTTTCACAGGACATCAATTTTGCCCAAGAAAGACTCAATCAGCTGTTTGTAGAACAAAAATCACTTGACCAGACGATAGCTGACGAACTAAAAGATGCAATAGCCAGTCAAATTATGCGCGGCCCTAAAGGAGAATTTGAAACCACCAATGATTTTGACCGGAGGATGGCTCTGGCTGATGAGCAGGAAAAAAACCTGAAGCTTCAATATGAAAATCTTAAAACAGACCGCAAAAGCCAGATTGCAAATGAAATAGAATCTATACGATCAAAGGTTTACACCTCTCCTATCCACATCGAATTAGCCAGTTACCGGCCCGATGCAAGACGCTACCCCTTCACAGTACCTGAAGATAAACGACATGGCAATCTGCCTATTCCTGCCGAAATTGCCGCTGCCTTTAAAGCCGAACTTAGCAGTTTGAAACCCATTGGGCACTATCTCCTGGATGAGAATGCATACAAACAGCTTGTGCATATTACCGTAGCTTATAATGGAACTGAGTATTCAGCGCCCACATACGTAAAGCTTATCAAGGCCGTAAAAGAAAAGCTCATTGGAGAAGTAAACCGCTACACCAATTCCCTGGCCTATAGTCCTGATAATCAATTGATAGCCAGCGGCGGAGAAGATAAAAAGATTTATATCTGGAATATCAGTTCCGGAGCTCAAGCGGAAATTCTCGAGGGGCACAAAAACTATATTTCAAGCCTTGCCTGGCACCCTATCCGAAATGAATTAGTCAGCGCTGACGATCGGGCCGGCAATCTGTATCTCTGGCGGATAGATGATTTCTCAATAAAGGAAAAGCTTGAGAAAATCCACGAAGGCGGCATTCTCACGATGGAAATTTCTCCTAATGGCGCAATGATTGCCACTGGTGGCCGCGATAATACAGTAAAAATCTGGAATTATGATGGACTGACCTTAAAATACGAGCTTGCAGGTCATCGGGATAATGTGAAAAAAGTAGCCTTCAGCCCAGACAGTGACCGGCTTGTCAGCGGTGGTGAAGATGGCTACATCATCCTTTGGGATGCCCTCACCGGTGCAAAAATCACCGAATCTAAAGCGCATCTTATCTGGATCAATGCCCTGACTTATAGTCCTGACGGACTCTATATCGCCAGTTCTAGCGATGATGCCAAAACAAAAATCTGGAATGCAAGGGACCTCACACTTCATCTCGAATTGACAGCTTTGAATAAAAGTGTACATGCCCTGGAATTCATCTACCCCGATGGTTTCATTTTGGCAGCAGCCGATGACGAGCAAAATATCAGCTTTTGGAATGTAAGTGACGGGAAGGCTTTTTACTGTATCGAAAGCGCCCATAAAAGCCAGGTCAGAACAATGAGCTGCAGCTCAGATGGCAGCTTTTTGGCATCAGCCGGCAGGGACAAAGATATTTTGCTCTGGAAAATGGAATATGATAATTTTGGCCTGAGTCGCACCGAAGCCCTGGCTCAATCTGTTGAAACTGGCCTTCCGCCTGAATGCAGGGTTCAGATTAACTTTATCGAGCCCAGCGGTAACATGGTTCTGGATGCTAACGAAAAAGGTTTTCTCGAAATCAATATCAGCAATGAAGGTCAGGGACCGGCAAAAAAACTGCAAATTACACTTAAAACGGATCCACCTTCAATTTCTGGGCTATTTTATCCGGCTATCACTGAATTTGGCGATCTGGCGCAAGGTGAATCACGTTCTATCCGCATCCCCTTAGAGGCCTCTTACCGCATCGGTTCCCAAGAAATAAATATGGACGTGATGATTTTGGAAGCCAATCACTTTAACCCAGACCCCAGCCAAGTCACCTTTTCAACTCAAAAATATTTTCTTAATCTGATGGTAGCCGGATTTCAGACTGATGACCCCAATGGCGATGGCGTTATTAATGCAGGAGAAGTGGTCTCTGTCACCACCCGTATCCAAAATAGCGGCAGCAGTTTTGCCAGAGATGTGCTGGCGCTGGTCAAAATCGGCGACAATGTCTTTTTTGCCGGAGAAAAGACACATGAGAAACTCTTTCCACTGGATACCATCGCTCCCGGAGACTTTAAAGATATTAGTTTTCAGATTTATGCCAACCGTGAAGCCGCTGATACATTGCCCGTCTTTATTGAAATTAAAGAATTTTATGGAAGCTGGGGTCTTTTAAATCACCCGTTGCCGCTGCTCTTTCAAAGACCCAACATCAATCTGCAGACACTGGTTATTCAGAAACTAGCGGAAACTGGGGAGGAACTTGCCGACTTCTCAATAGATATTGAACAAGATATTCCCCTTGGCATAGCCCGCACCGATGCCTACGCCCTCATCATCGGAAACCGAAATTACGCCAACCGTGATATTCCTCAAGTAGAATTTGCCCATCGCGACGCCGAGTTTATGAAGCAATATCTGATTAAAAGCTTTGGCTATCCCGAAGGCAATATTTTGGTCTATAAAGATGCCACCCAATCACAATTTAAAACCGCCATTCAGAGACTAAAAAATTTAGTACGGCCTGGCAACGATCTATTTGTCTACTATGTGGGACATGGTGCGCCAGATCCGGAAGAAAAGCGCGGATATTTTGTACCAGTTGACTGCGACCCCAATTATGTCAGTGTCGGCGGCCTAGGGCTGGACCTTTTTTATGAAAATCTCAACAGTCTGAATGCTGGCAATACTACAGTGATGATTGACGCCTGCTTTTCAGGCTCCAGCGATCAGGGTATGCTCATCAAAAACATCAGCCCGGTATCCATCCAGGTGGTAAATGCCTATCAGCTAAACCAAAACCTGACAGAATTTACAAGCAGCAGCGGAGATGAAGTCAGCTCCTGGTATCCAGAGAAAAAACACAGCCTATATACCTATTAC
>DSDE01000354.1 GCA_011049095.1 Fidelibacterota bacterium | reverse complement strand
GTGAGAGGGGATTCACATCCTGGCTGATATCGTAGCCGGCTCTCAGGTTGAGACTTTTCAGAAGTGTCAGCTCCGTTGCAAAAACATAATTCTCGGCATTGTCCACCGGGTGATTCAATTGAAAAGCCAGGAGCCAGTTGATAAAATTACTTTCATATACCGTCATCGCGGTTCCCAATTGAAAACTTGTGGGCGGAGAAAATTCCTCATAGGTGGCTTCATAAGTATTGCCGTCGAGATCAGTTTTCATATAGCTGCCATCTGGAGCGACTGGCGATCCAAAATTTAGCAGGGAGACGCCGATTCTCAGGTCTTTGTAGCCGATCCAGTAATAGGTACCAATTTCCAGAAGGAGCCCCGAGCTTGTCAAATCAAGATAAGACTCTTGTACATATTTGCCAGTGACACCAAATGAGAAGCGGTCACTCATTTTCTTTGAGTAGCTGATTGCTGCAAAGATATCTGTGAAACTAAAATATTCTCCTGATCCGTAGGGAAGGTATTCAGTGGTAATTTCCATGGGTTTCATATGGAGAATGCCAGCAGAAAGGGCAATAGCATCAGTGGGGCTGACGGGAATGGCTATCGCGGCATAATCATATTGAATATCCGTGAACCATTCCAGGTGAGACACACTGAAAGCCGGACGATTAAGCTGAATGACTCCGGCAGGATTCCAAAAAACAATTGAAGCATCGCCGCCGGCAGCTACAAAGGCATGTCCCAGGCCACCAGCACGGGCGCTGGGGTTTATTTTCAAAAATGAGAATGCTGAAGTTGCCGCCCGCTGCCCACCCAAGGAAGGAAGCAGCCCCTGAGCATAGACAAAGCTGGCGAATACAAGTAAACTAATTATTAAGAGAGAGATACGTTTCACAAAAGTCTCACCATTTTAAAAATTAAAAGATAAACCGCTTGTGATATGCCTCGGTGATCGGTACCGGGACGGATCAGAATTTGGGTCTATTCCATTGGCATAGCTGTAGCTAACAATTTCACCGGGATCGTAAGGTCTGCCGGTAAAGGGGTTGATTCTTCTAGGTACGGGGAAATCAAAAAGATTCTCAATATCAACAAAAATACTGTAGCGCAGCCGCTTGAGTTTAAAATACTTGTTTATCTTCACATCCACGGTAAAGACGGGGTCTGCCAGCTCGGAATAGGGTCGGTCAGATTGAGAGAATCCGAGAAAATATTTTCGGCCTTCAGATGTTTCGATGGTGTCAGTTGCGACAGAGGCTGTAAATCGTCGTCCTGACTGAAATTCCATATGGGCGCTGATTTTAAAATTATTGGGAATGGGAAGGCCAAAAAGTCTTGGGCGCTCATCTTCATTCACATTGATGCGAAAATTTGCCACAATGCGAAAAGGCTCATCCCAGCTCAGGTAGTTTTCGGTGATAGGTTTAGAAGAGAGCATACCTGCTTCTACCAGCAGATTGTCATTGGGCGTTGAAGCCTTTCCTGTGGCGATGGCATAAGAGGCGCTGATGTCTCCGGAAAAATAGCGTCCGTAGAGCTTGCGGTAGATAAATTCCAGTCCGCGGCTTCTGGCATAGTCCATATTTACATACATCATCAGGCTGTAGCGTCCCAAAAGCGGATTAAAAGTGGTGATAGACTGTGATGTTTCATAATCAAACATATCTTTATAATAGGCTTTGAGCTCCAGGGCCGATGAGGCAGAAAATTTATGTTTCAGACCAATTTCGTAGGCAACAGTAGTTTTGGGATTCAGATTGGGATTGCCAATAAGCTGATAGGTATTTTCGCTGATATTATTGAGCTTGGCATAGACGTAATTATATGTGGGAAGCTGACTAAAGTGGCCATAATTAAAATAGAGCACATCATTATCGGTAACGGGATGGGAAATACCCAGCCGGGGGCTGAGATGCGCTTTAGCCCGATGACCAAAAAAGGAGAATGTCTCTTCCATGTATAGCTCTCGACCAGTTTCAGTAATGGTCAGCACTTCAGGGTTTTCCACAGCTCTGGTAACGTAATCGCCTATGAGCCAGTAGTCATATCGAAAGCCGATATTGGTAATCATACCTTCAAAAACAATTTTATCCTGAATATAAAATGAACCGTTTGATGGATAGACTTTGTAGAAGTCGTAGCTTTCGCCAAAGCCGGAGCTGCTGACCCAGGGCTTGTAAATATCTACAACCTGCAGCTCTGTATAGCGGTGCATGTAGCCGGTTTTCAGGGTGTGACGCTGACCAAACTGATAGGTTAAATTACTTTCCAGAGAGAGGTTTTTACTGTAGTAGTCATACCACCAGGGTGCATCACCCACATCCCAGAACTTATCGCCAGCCATAGAGCGGATTTCACCAAATTCATTGATGACAGTATATTCTGTTGGGTCAAGGTCCAGGACCTCTTCATATTCGCTCCAGTGCTTATTCTGCACGCTGCGGTGCGAGCCAGTGTAAAAATAGCCTACATTGATCGTGTAAAAAGCTCTGGAATTGAGTGTATGAGTCCAAATTGTGTTGATAACTTGGGTTTCTGAGCTGCTGGTGGGATAATTATCGAGAATCTCCTTGTACTCATAGGGAAAACGGCTGTAGAAACCCTGATTCACATTTGCAGAATGATTATAGCTCACGGCAAACTTATGTTTCGGGTTAATGCTCCAGCTCAATTTCGCCATGAGGGAAAGATCATTCTGAGCACGGAAAACAAAATCTTCCATCCAAAAGCGATAGGGATAAATCTTGTTGGCTGTTGGTAAGTAAGTATCGGTCACATTGAGATACGCACTGGTGAAATAGGAGAGTGAGCCGGGAAACCAGCCGCCTGCTTTGAAAATAGGGCCGCCCAGGGTAAACTCCACATTGTCAGAATTAAAATGATTTCTTTGTAATTTATCGGTTTTATATCGGAATGACCCTTCCAGCTCTTTGGCGCCTTCTTTCAGCTTTACATCAATAATTCCGGACATAGCCTGGCCATATTCGGCATTAAATCCACCGGTTATCAGCTCCAGCTCCTCGATGGCATTTGAATTAACATAGAGCGTAGAGGTCGTGCCTGTCAGAGGGTCTTTAATAGAAAGGCCGTCCACCACAAACATCGCCTCATCGACGCGTCCGCCGCGAATGTGGATTTCATTGTCTTTTTGCGAGACGCCCACCTGCTGACCGACGATATCGGCAACACTTTCTACGATTTTATCCTGGAGTTCCGAGGCTTTCATACTGACAGAGGAAGATGTGGCGTCTGTATCAACGATGGGACGCTCACCAATGACGGTTACTTCCTGTCCCAGCGCCAGTACGGTGGGCTCCATACGAATATCAAAGGTTTGGTCCTGTCCGCTTTTCACCTCGATACCGCTGTAAAGCTTTCGCGTGTAGCCAATCATAGAAACTTCCACGTCGTAGCTTCCGGCAGATATATTGCGGATGAGAAAAGTTCCATCTATGTCGCTGGCTGCGCCGTAATAGGTTCCTTTGAGAATAATATTAGCGCCGGGAAGGGGCTGGCCATTTTTCGCATCGGTAATATTTCCCCTGAGAATACCCTGGGCTAAAAGCATCTGTGGTATGATAACCGTTAGGATGAATAAAATCTTTTTCATTGGTTCAGCTCGAAAATATGCTGGAATAATCCGGTTACATTATTATTT
>DSDE01000155.1 GCA_011049095.1 Fidelibacterota bacterium | reverse complement strand
GGCGAGCGTCTTGGAGTATATGTCTATCATCTGCTTGCGCTGACTTTCATCGCTATGGGGCTTAGAAAGGAAAAAACCGTGTGGGGGAAAGGCCCCCTCAGCAAAAGTATCGCCAGTCTGCTCTGTTACCTGGGTCAGGCTGTTTCCGGTATGCTCATAGCTTTTATTCTGATTTACACTGTTTGGCCTGACCTCTTTCCTGGAATTGGTTTGCTTTTACCTTTAGGATTTGGAATGGGTCCCGGATTGGCGTATGCGATGGGGCATACTTGGGAGCAGTTTAATTTCGTCGGCGGCGGATTTGTCGGTCTGACTTTCGCAACAATCGGTTATCTCATTGCCTTTTTTGGTGGCTTGTCACTCCTGCAATGGGGGCTTCGCCGCAATAAATTGAAAGTTATCAAAGGCCTCGATCAGGTTACAACCGATATGCGCACCGGTGTATTGAAAGATACAGAATATCCCATTGCCGGGAAGCTGACCCTGGCCACCGAAGCCATTGAGCCGCTTGCATTTCAGATAGCATTAATTGGCGGCACCTATCTTTTAACCTATCTAATTGTTGACTTTTTTGCTGGCCTTATGCTTGCTAACGGTATGGATGGGTTTGTGGCTACATTATGGAGTTTCCACTTTATCGTTGCGATTTTGCTGAGTTTGATTATTCGTAAAATATTTGATATCACAAAACGAGCCTACATTATTGATGAGGGGCTTATGAATAGGTCTGCAGGCCTGATGATTGATTATCTCGTATTAGGCAGTATTGCAGCTATTTCGATAAAGATTGTAACTATGTATTGGCTGCCAATCATACTGATGTCTGCGGCCGGCGCTCTGGTGACATTTGGAATTGTCTATTGGTCTGCTTATCGCGGCTACGATAATTATCCCTTTGAACGTTTCCTGGGACACTTTGGAGAAATGACAGGCACGATTAATTCCGGCCTGGTTTTGGTCAGAGTATCAGACCCGCAATTTGAAACGACTGTTGCTGAAGATTTGATATATGGCAGCGCCATTACAATATTTTTAGGTTTTCCTCTGCTTATTCTTCTTAATGTTCCGATGAATGTATTTGAAAATTCTATGCGAGGATACTGGATAACGACTGGACTATTCGTGCTTTATGCAATTATTATGATTGTGTTTTGGCGGGCTATCGGTTACCTCAGTTTTAAAAAGAAGGATATCTAAGAAGCTGAATATCAGACTTTTGCCAGTTTTCCTCTAAAAACGCCAGCCATCAGAATCTGCAGGCTAAATTGGATCGCTTGGTATTGCCCGGGCGGGAAGCGGGTTTTTAGCGGACAATTTGTCAAAGCTATTATAGGCTGGGTGACTGGATTTTGCTAACGCCTAAACCCCAAATCGCCAGATCAAATCAATAATGATTATGCTGTATTTGCTTTTCCAGATTATTATGTGTATATTCTCATATTGAAAAGTGGATGAACGGGGTGCTGGCCTGACGGATCACAGGCCGGCTGAGATCAAACCCTTGAACCTGATCTGGATAATACCAGCGGAGGAAAAAATGGAAAAAAGATTAAGAAATTGGATGCGCTTCAGCGCTATTTTATTGCCTGCCATTATTAGTTCACTAAATGGTGCCATTTTGATGAAAGGTGAGATTCGTGATCGGCGCAGCGGCGAGCCCATTAGCAGAGCTGAGATTTTTCAGGCTCAGCAGCAGGAGGGAAGCTTTACCGATGATGAGGGCTATTTTCGCTTTAATTATCATGGCGAAAAAAAGGATACACTCACCATTCGGGCTATCGGATATAAAGAGCGGCAATTGCCGGCTGAAATACTAAGCAAGACAATCATAATCAAACTAGACCCTCAGGCTATTGATTTTGAAGCAATAAGCATTACCGCACTGCGGGGGGAAAAAGGTAAATCTCCCATTACCTATTCATCAATTAGCAGGGAAGAGCTAAAAACTCGTGATATCAATCGAGATCTGCCTTCGCTGCTTTCCTGGCTGCCTTCTGCCACCTTTTATAGTGAAAATGGCAACGGAATCGGTTATTCCTATCTTACAATCCGTGGTTTTGACCAGCGCAGAGTCTCGGTAATGATTAATGGCATTCCCCAAAATGATCCGGAAGACCACAATGTTTATTGGATCAATTTTCATGACCTGCTTCACTCTGTGGAAGATGTGCAGGTTCAGCGGGGGGCCGGTTCGGCATTCTACGGTCCAGCAGCCATTGGCGGCAGCATAAATCTGGTAACCCGCTATTTTTCTGTAAATCCGGAATACCGCCTGCAAAGCACATTAGGCTCTTTTAATACACGAAGCCTTTCAGGTGAAATCAACAGTGGGCTTGTTGCCAAACATTGGAATTTTCGTGTGAGAGCTAGCGTCATTGAAAGTGATGGCTATCGGGAAGGGAGCTGGAGTAAATATCAACGTTGGTTTGCCGCTGCTGGATATTTCCGGCCTAACTTTAATTTGAAATTAATAAGTTATGGCGGACCTCAGAAAGATGGTCTGGCTTTCTATGGAATAGCAAAAGATTATAACGTGGATGCAGAGCTGAGAAAAAGCAATTGGAGCGCTGCCAGCGGTGATATTGAATGGTTTCATCAGCCTCATTATGAGCTTCACAGCTCCTGGCATCTTTCTGAAAGACTCAGTATAGACCAGAGTCTTTTATACATCACCGGTGATGGCTATTTTGATTATGACGGTTCCTGGGCAGCTCCAAGTTATTTTCGCCTGACAGAAAATATCAATTCCACCACCTTGCTGGAGCAATATAATCCGCAAGGACTGGCTTATCATGATGCTGCAATGGCCTGGGGCACAATGATCAGAGCCTGGGTATCCAACCGTCAATGGGGCTGGCTGCCGCGTATCAATTATAACTATGAGAAACTCAGTATCACCGCAGGTCTGGAACTCAGGCATCACAAATCGCTCCACTGGGGAAGGATACAGGCAGGCGATTTGCTGCTCTATACAGAAACCGACACATTTAGCCAGTCAATTCCCACGGGTGAAGCAGCAGAAGCATATTATCAATACAAAGCTGCCAAAAATATTGCTTCAATCTATTTGCATAGCAGATACCAGCTTACACAAAAACTGACACTGATGGCTGAGTTGCAGGCTGCCCGAAAAAAATATAAATTTTACGATGAGGACTATATTGAAACAGATTTTTCGCTGCCATTTGCTTTTTTAAATCCGCGTTTTGGCCTGAGCTACAAAATATTTGAAAAAACCAGTATCTATGCCAATCTAAGCCAGACAAGCCGGGAACCCCGTCTAAAAAACTATTATGATGCAGCCGAAGCGACGACACCCGCGATGTGGGGAGCTGTAAGGCCAAATTTTTATTATGATACAAGCACAGGAGAATACGATTTTTCACGGCCAAATGTCCATCCAGAGATGCTTACAAATTTTGAAATTGGCCTGCAGCACGATACAAAAAGCAGTCAAATAGCCCTTAACTATTATTATATGGATTTCCAGAATGAAATTGTCAGCAATGGTAAATTAGACCGCTTTGGCTATCCGGTTACGGGAAATGCCCAGCGGACGCTCCATCAGGGAGTCGAGTTTAGCTTTCAATTTCAAATGCAGGGGACATTTTTATTTGGAATGAACAGCTCAGTGAGTAAAAATGAATTTATACGGCATAGC
>DSDE01000306.1 GCA_011049095.1 Fidelibacterota bacterium | reverse complement strand
GTTATGAATGTTTATGGACAGTTCTTCAGAGATATCTGCCTGCAGCGGAATATGACAGCAGATGAATTGGCACCTTTGGCTAAAGGGCAGGTATTCACTGGTGAAGAAGCGCTTTCACATGGCTTAATTGATGGCCTTGCTTCACTGGAAGACTTGAAAGAGAAAATGGGAATGATGCTGGGGCTTGGCAAAAATCCCAAAACCATCCAGCCGCTTAAAAAAAAGATTACTCTTAGGGAGATCATTTTTGGTGATTTTCGTAAAGTGGCCAATCTTATGACTGCCAGCCCTGAACTACATTATTTGTATCGTTAAAGCAGAGAGGTAAAAATGACTAAAGCAGATATCGTAGCCATTATTGCTGATGCCACAGGCCTGACCAAAGTGGAAACAGAAACAGTTATTGATGGTTTTCTGTCCTCAGTCAGCGCAGCCCTTGTTCAGGGGCATCGTATTGATTTTCGAGGATTTGGAAGTTTCAGTGTAAAATTCCGAAGAGCAAAAGTAGCCAGAAATCCAGGAACCGGCGCCACTGTACCTTTGCCTGAAAGGTACGTGCCGGTTTTCAAACCGTCAAAAATATTGCGTGAAGCAGTAGACAAAAACTTGAACAAGACAAACTAGCAGAGGAGGAGCGACAGTGCCGAGCGGTAAAAAGCGCAAGAGACGGAAAATCCGCACACATAAGCGGAAAAAAAGACTCAGACTGAATCGTCATAAAAAACGTAAACGCTAAATAAAAAAATGGGTTTATCCTTTGGCTCAAAAGATAAACCCTTTTTTATTTGACAGATGGACCAAATCTATTCTGTAGCTGATCTGACAAATCAGATAAAGTTAATCCTGGAAAATGAAATACCGGACCTTTATCTTCAGGGGGAGCTCTCAGAAATAACTTTTCATAATAGCGGGCATTGGTATTTTACATTAAAAGATCGTGAGGCCGTAATCAGTTGTCTGATGTGGAGAAACAGTGCCAATGCTGTTGGTTTCAGACCAAAGCTTGGCGAGCAGCTTATTCTCTATGGAAAGCTCAGCGTATATCAACCCCATGGAAAATACCGCTTCGTCGCGAGACAGGTTTTCAGGGCGGGGCAAGGAGAGCTGTACCAACGCTATGAATTGCTTAAAAAGAAGTTGGAAAAAGAGGGCCTCTTTGAGTCTGCCAGGAAAATAAAAATCCCAATGTATCCTCGTTCAGTGGCATTAATAACCAGTGAGACTGGGGCAGCTCTCCAGGATATGCGGCGTATATTTTCTAGCTATGCCCCATATATCCAATTGTTTATAGTGCCTGCCAAGGTGCAGGGAGCCGGCGCTGCTCAGAGTATGATTAAAGCTTTGAAAATTGCCGAAAACAGCCGTGAAACAGAGCTAATTTTAATTGCCAGAGGCGGTGGCTCCATCGAGGATCTTTGGGAATTTAACGATGAATCGCTGGCCAGGACAATTGCATCCTGCAAGAAACCGATTATCAGTGGCGTTGGCCACGAGACAGACACCACAATATGTGATTATGTAGCCGATTATAGAGCTTCCACACCTACTGGTGCTGCAGAATATGCCGTGAGAGGGTGGCGGGATGCGGCGGAGTATCTCAATCAGTTAGAAATTTCTATGGTGCAAACTGTTCAAAACCGGCTGAACCATCACCGACAATTTTTTGATTTGCTACAGAAGCATTATGGATTCCGAAGGCTTCTTGATATCGTGGAGAAGCGGCGTGAAGAGACAGTGCGCCATATCGCGAATATGGAACGTGCTCTGGCTTTGCGACTTAGAATGAGCCAGGAGCTGCTCAGAAATCTAAATTTGCAGCTTGAAGCCTATAATCCCCAGCAAGTTTTAAAAAAAGGTTTTGTTATTATCAGAAATCAGAAAGGACAAATCAGCACCTCAGCAAAATCCTTAATACCTGGCGAGAAAATCACCGGTGAATTTAAAGATGGCAGATTTACCGCAACACTTGAAGAATAGAGGCACAATATGAATAAAGACATAAGTTTTGAGAAAGCATTATCCAGGCTTGAGGAGCTTGTGGGGCTTATGGAGTCTGACAGCACCCCCCTGGAAAAACTGCTTAGTTTTTATGAAGAAGGCGTCGCATTGAGTCGATTTTGCCAAAGTGTATTGTCTGAAACGGAAAAAAAGATTCAGGCACTGACAGAAAAAGTAGCTGAGCCAGATGCAGTAACAGATAATGATGGGGAGCTCCCGTTTTGAAGTTTGGATTCATCGCCAATCACCAGAAAATTAAAGAGATTTCCACTTTTTATGATGAGCTGATTCAGTGGCTTGAAAAAAATAAAGTCAGCTACTTTTTTGAAGAGCAGTTTGCGAAGCTGTTGGAATTTCGTCAGCCAATACCCCTTTATCCCTTTTCTGAATTGGTAGAAAAGGCAGACATTATTGTGACTTTGGGGGGAGATGGCACAATTTTATCCACAGCAAGGGAGATCGGTTTTCTTGAAAAACCAATATTGGGTTTTCACTTGGGAAATTTAGGATTCCTGGCTGAATTGACTCGCAAAACCTATCAGGAAAAATTAAAAAATGTTCTAAATGGGGATTATGTCCTGGATAAAAGAATGGTGATACAGGCTAAAATTTGTTTTTCTGGTGAAACACTCATATACCATGCCTTGAATGATATTGTTATCTCTAAAGGGACTTTCCCCAGAATGATCCGCTATACAGTGGAGGTAGAAGCGGAGCTGATAAACAGGTATTATGCCGACGGATTGATTGTAGCTACGCCGACGGGCAGCACAGCCTACAATCTCTCTGCAAATGGCCCAATACTTATGCCTGATATAGATGCTTTCGTTATCAACCCCATCTGCCCGCATTCTCTAACCAATCGCCCTGTTGTACTCAGTGCTAACCGTACTTTAACTATTCGCTTTACCGATGTGGATGAAGGAACACATATCACAGCTGATGGACAGGTTTTTAAGCCAGTCACGCCTGATTGTGTTGTCCAGATTTGCAAGGCACCCTTTACAGTACAGCTCGTTCGCCAAAAAGACAGCAGCTATTTTCAGGTATTGCGTTCAAAATTATTATGGGGCAGTCAGTGATGGAGTATATTCGACTGAATAATATGGTTTTTTATGGCTACCATGGTGTAATTGAGTATGAAAAAATATGGGGCGCTCGATTTGAAGTTGATATCGAGCTGGGCTGCCATCTGCAAAAAGCGATGGAAACAGACCGTCTTGGTGATACCATTGACTATGAAGCGGTTTATAATTTAATTGGCGAAATCGTTACAATGAAAAAGTTTTATCTTATCGAGGCTCTTGCTGGAGAAATTTGCCGTCAGCTCAAAGCCAAATATTCTCAGATAGAAAAGGTGCGTACCACCATCAGAAAACCACATGCGCCTATTCGTGGCGGTGTATTAGATGCTATAGAAGTTGAAGTCAGTTTATGAATCAGCTCATTCTCAGTTTTGGCGGAAATATCGGCGATGTGCCTGGCATATTTGAGAAAGCGCTAGTGATGCTTATCGAAGCGCTTCATGGGGATCTTCTGAAAAAGAGCAGTCTCTACAAAACAGAACCCCTATATGATCGTGCGCAGCCATGGTTTTGGAATATGGCAGCCATTCTGGAAACGCCAGTTACTGCCACTGACGCTTTAAATATATGCCTGGAAACTGAAAAT
>DSDE01000404.1 GCA_011049095.1 Fidelibacterota bacterium | reverse complement strand
ATCCCAATGTACCATTTCAATAATTCCGGCTCAACGCACCTGTTTCCAGAATATGAGAATCTTTCTAAAGAAACTTGAAGCCTTGATTCTCATTATTGGTAAATCAGATTGCACTTAAAATATTATGAATCTTGATTGCCAAAAGGTCCAGATTGTATCGTGTGACGGAAGAAATTGGGATAACTGTTAGTCCAGACTCAGCTTGAATTATAGGATATTCATTTAGAATGTCCCATTTACTGAGAATTAAAACTCTAGGAATTTTAAGA
Source organism: Fidelibacterota bacterium (assembly GCA_011049095.1). Taxonomy (GTDB): domain Bacteria; phylum Fidelibacterota; class Fidelibacteria; order Fidelibacterales; family DSDE01; genus DSDE01. The sequence continues at coordinate 3,409 of DSDE01000404.1, read as the reverse complement.
AGCGCAGGATTAAAAGCTCTGAGTTCATTTTTTAGAATCTCATAATCTTGGAGGATATCCTCACTGCAGCTTTCTACTAGAAAAAGGAGGAGTCTGTTGCGCTCAATATGACGCAGGAATTGATCACCCAGCCCTTTTCCCAGGTGTGCGCCTTCAATAAGACCAGGGATATCAGCCATAACAAAGGAGGGTAAATCGCCATATTTAACAATTCCTAAATTTGGAGTCAAAGTAGTAAATGGATAATCAGCTATTTTTGGCCGGGCTGCACTCATAACAGACAGGAGGGTGCTTTTTCCTGCATTTGGAAAGCCGACGAGTCCCACATCAGCCAGCACCTTCAACTCAAGCTGCAATTTTTTTTCTTCACCTGCTAAGCCACTTTTGGCAAATCGTGGTGTCTGATGTGTGCTGCTGGCAAAATGTTGGTTTCCAAATCCGCCATTTCCCCCTTTGACTATAACAAATAGTTCTCCATCTTTTGTTAAATCACATATAATTTCACCGCTGTCAGCATCTTTCACAATCGTGCCGGCAGGCAGGAGAATTGTGACATTTTTGCCGCTTTTACCGCTTTTATTTGCCCCCATGCCAGAGTGACCATTCTGAGCATGGTAAATTTTATTATATCTTAGGTCATGCAGAGTATGCAGCTGTACACTGCATTGGAGAATAATATCTCCGCCTTTGCCGCCGTCTCCGCCATCAGGACCACCTTTAGGGATATATTTCTCGCGGCGAAAAGAGACACAGCCATCACCTCCCTTACCCGCGATGACAGTAATTTCAGCAAAATCAACAAAATTCATATTATGTGTCTCAATAGTTTTTTAATGGCAGATAAAAAAGAGCTGCGATAAAATACCACAGCTCTTTTACAAAATACAGACTAGATATTTTTAATGATATATTTTGCAAACTCAGATGTTTTAACCTTTGTTGCGCCTTCCATTTGGCGTGCAAAGTCATAGGTTACAACTTTGTCATTGATGGATTTTTCAAGACCCTTGACAATCAAATCAGCCGCTTCTTGCCATCCCATATACTCAAACATAAGCACACCGCTTAGAATTACCGATCCTGGATTGACCATATCCAGATTGGCATATTTCGGTGCAGTGCCGTGGGTGGCTTCAAAAATAGCATGGCCTGTTTGGTAGTTGATATTGGCGCCTGGTGCAATTCCGATACCGCCAACCTGGGCAGCAAGGGCATCGCTGAGATAATCACCATTGAGGTTCATCGTGGCAACCACGTCAAATTCATCAGCCCGGGTAAGTACCTGCTGTAATGTGATATCCGCAATTGTATCTTTGATCATCAGCATATTTTTCCATTTGCCCTCGCCATGGGTTTTCATCAGATTCAAAGCTTTATTGACTTCAGCAACAATATCAGCTTTTTGCTTATCGGTCATCACTTCATAGCCAGGCTCTATCATAGCTGCATTCTCTTCTGGTGTCAGATTTGGGTTTCTGTCCTTATTATCAATTATCCAGGATTCCCGCTGAGTCACAAGCTGATTTCTGAATTTTTCCACAGCCAACTCATAGCCCCAGTTTTTAAAAGCGCCTTCTGTAAATTTCATAATATTGCCCTTGTGCACCAAAGTAACTGATTTTCGATGGTGTTTTAGAGCATAATCAATTGCAGCGCTTACAAGTCTGGCGCTGCCCTCTTTTGAGATAGGTTTGATACCAAAATTACTCGTTTCCGGAAAACGAATATTTTTCACATTCATTTCGTTTATGAGAAATTGCAGAAACTTTTTCCCTTCCTCGGTATCTCCCTGCCATTCAATGCCAGTGTAAATATCTTCCGTATTTTCCCGAAAAATAAGGATATCAACTTTTTCGGGATTCCGAACTGGTGACGGTACACCGGAAAAATATCTGACAGGACGGAGACAGACATAGAGATCAAGAATCTGCCGCAGGGCCACATTCAGCGAGCGGATACCACCGCCAATAGGCGTAGTCAAGGGGCCTTTGATGCCTACAAGATATTCTTTAAATGCGGCAATCGTGTCATCTGGCAGCCAGCTCTGATATTTATTGAATGACTTTTCACCGGCATAGACCTCCAACCACTCGATTTTCTTCTTGCCGCCATATGCTTTTTCCACAGCGGCATCAAATACCAATTGAGAGGCTTTCCAGATGTCTGGGCCTGTACCATCACCTTCAATAAATGGCAGTATTGGCCTGTTGGGCACATTAAGTTTTCCATTTTCAATCGTAATCTTCTCACCATTTTCAGGGATTTTTAAGTCAGTAAACACATCTTCCTCCTGTTTGTTTTTGTGTTCAGCCTCAGGTTTTTGTATCTCCCGACCCTGATTCTGAAGCAGTTGATTTTTTCTGTTCATTTGTCTTTTTTCGCGTATAATCGGTAATATAGAATCCACTTCCTTTAAAGATGAGGCCTACGCTGCGAATGACTCGCCTGACTTCACCGCCACACCGGGGGCAAAGCTTTACCGGGCTGTCATTAATACCTTGAAATTGTTCGAAACGGTGTGTACATTTTTTGCATTTGTAGTCGTAGTTTGGCATTTCTATTCTCCTTTCAGGCCAATGTTTGCAGTGCGGTGATTGCCGCAAGGTTGACGATATCTTCTGCGCTGCAGCCACGGCTCAGATCGTGGATAGGTTTATTCAAGCCTTGAAAAACGGGTCCGATGGCCTCATAGCCTGCGAGACGCTGGACTAGCTTATACCCGATGTTACCCGCATTCAGGTCAGGGAAAACTAGTACGTTAGCATGTCCTGCGACTTTGCTTCCAGGAGCTTTTTTTACTCCTACAGCAGCTACGATAGCGGCATCAAGCTGTAGTTCACCATCAATTTCCAGATCAGGGTACTTTTCTTTCGCGATAGCCAGCGCCTTTAGCACTTTTTTAGTCATTTCGTGGTTTGCGCTTCCTTTTGTGGAAAAGCTTAGCAATGCTACAACAGGTTTGACACCCAAAACGGAGTGATGCGTATCAGCTGTGGCTTTTGCAATATCAGCCAGTTGCTCGGCGCTTGGCTCTGGCATCACTGCACAGTCAGCAAAACTAAAAACATTTTCACCATCAGGTGAAACCATGATAAAATCGCTGGAGAGGATGCTATTACCTGGTTTTGTGCGCACAATTTGCAAAGCTGCCCGAACAACATGGGCTGTGGCATTGGCTGCGCCACTGATACAGGCATCGGCAGCATTTTGCTCCAGCATCATCGCACCAAAAAAGGTGGGGTCTTTCATGATTTCCAGCGCTTTTTCCCGGCTCATTCCTTTTGCTTTTCTCAGTTCGAAATAATTTTCTGCATACGCTTCAAAACGTTCATCTAAACTTGGTGTGAGATACTGAATGCCATCTTTTTTTACTCTGGCTTCATCTGCTGCGCTGTTCATTTCCATCTGT
>DSDE01000177.1 GCA_011049095.1 Fidelibacterota bacterium | reverse complement strand
GCCATATCCACGGATTGCTGCTTCTAAGGCTTCTAAGCAGAATCTTGTATCCATACTATTTGATATGCGCCAGGATAATATCTTGCGACTGTAAATATCCATTATTGCTACCAAATAGCCAAATCCTTTGGACATTGGTATATAAGTATGTAATGGTCGGAAGTCAAAATACATTTATATTGTCATAGAAATTTGATTGGGAATTTTATCTCAGCGCTTGGATCAGCATCCGGCGGCCATTTTCCAAAAACTCAAGATTTTGTGGCAGGAGATAATCGGGATAGGTCCAGGGCAGCGCAGTGAATTTCCCCCTAAAAACATAGAGTGTGACCTCGCTCCAGATGCCATCCGCCAGATAGATGCGGTGCGAAAAGCCTTTGGTGCTAAGGAGTGTGAGATTAAAGAGCGTGAGAAAACCAGGGTCAATATTGATGCGCCGTTGTCCCTTTGCCGAATATTTTTCTTCGAGAAGATTAGATTCCAGCTTAGTAAGCTGACTTTTCTCCAGTGAAATCGGTTCTTTGAGGAGAAAAAACTGTTTATAGAGCTTTTCGCCCATCTCTTTGGCATAATAATGGGTGAGGGCGCTAAAGTCAAAAGCTTTATTCTCTAAAAGCAGATCACCATATCGATTTATTAGAATCTCTTTGGTTTCTTCAAAAAGGTCTGACTCGGCTGTGGTCAGGGCATAAAAACGAAGCGCTGTCGGCGCCGGCTTGATTTCTCCCATCGTCTCTCCTCTCAATGAAATATACAGAAAATTCCCAATGAATCCTCGTTTCCTTCTGCGTGATTTGGTTGGAACTTTTCCCGGCTTTGTGTAAATTGCCGCGCGATGAATAAACGAAAGGAGAGCCGATGGGATTGATAGGAAGCGCCGGCAATCGGGGAGCGGCAGTGCGTTCTGATTGCTGGATAGAAATAGAAATTCGTGAAAGCGGCGGCATTGACATCGTGCTGAAAAGCAAGGTAGAATTGCTTTTTGGGGAAGATATTCGCCGGCAGTTGACAGATTTATGCCAGACTTATGGCCTTGAGAATGTGAAAATCGTGATGGAAGACAGCGGCGCCCTTCCCTTTACCATCGCGGCGAGATTTGAATCCGTGCTTTCAAAAATCAAACCCGATATGAAGCCCCAGAGCTTGAATGTTCGGAAAGAAAACCGCATCGAAAAAGCTCGTGATGCCTTTCGTCGCAGCCGCCTCTACCTCCCAGGCGACCAGCCCAAGATGATGATCAACGCGGGAATCCATTCGCCGGACGGGATTATTTTAGATTTAGAAGACAGCGTGGCCCCCGCCAAAAAAGATGATGCCCGCTTTTTGGTGCGGCGCGCTTTGGAACAGGTGGACTTTTATGGCGCTGAACGGATGGTGCGCATTAACCAGTTGCCCCTTGGGCTGAAAGATTTGGAAGCGGTGATTCCGGCAGGGGTGAATCTAATTCTCATTCCTAAAGTGGAGTCAGCGGCGCAGGTTCAGGAGCTAGCGCACGCCATCACCAAGATTCAGGCGGAACACTCCCTCAGCGCGCCGGTCTGGCTCATGCCCATTATCGAAAGCGCGCTGGGTGTCATCAAAGCTTATGAAATTGCCGCTGCCGCACCGGAAATCGTTGCCCTGGCCATTGGATTAGAAGATTACACAGCCGACCTGGGAACAGCCCGCACAGACAGCGGACAAGAGAGTCTTTTTGCCCGCAGTATGATTGTGAATGCAGCGCGAGCCGCCGGCCTTCAGCCCATAGATTCGGTTTTCAGCGATGTGGCTGATATGGAGGCTTTGGCGAAAAATGTGGCCCTCAGCAAGTCACTGGGCTTTGATGGGATGGGCTGCATTCATCCACGGCAGATTCCGGTGATTCACGAAGGCTACGCTCCGGCAGACAGTGATATTGAGAAAGCCAAGAAGATTGTCCTGGCCTTTGATGAGGCTCAGGCAAAAGGGCTTGGCGTGGTGAGTCTTGGGAGCAAAATGATTGATCCACCGGTTGTGAAGCGGGCTTTACGAACCATAGACTTAGCGATATGCAGCCAGAAACTTGCACACGATTGGAAGGAGGCAAAATGAGCGCCGAGATGATAAAAAATGCAGCAAATCGCTGGGTGGCAACGGAAATCAACGGCAAGAAACAGGCGCCTTTTCAGGGGGTGGGAAAATATCGCCCGTCAGGCAGAAAATATGGTCCGCCGCTGGTGAGCTGCGCCGATTTTCCTTCAAACGGCGACAAACGGGTGGCCGACCTGCGGGAGGCGCTGATTCGCTCCGGCCTGCGCGATGGTATGACCATTAGCACACATCACCATTTCCGCGATGGCGACCTCATCGCCAATGAGATTTTTGATATCGCCGCCGAACTGGGTGTCAAAGACCTCATCTGGTTTCCCAGCGCCAGCTTTTCCTGTCACGCGCCCATCATTAAACATCTGGAAAGCGGTGTTATTCACCATATTGAAGGGAGTATGAACGGTCCCCTGGGACGTTTTACAAGTGAAGGTAATATGCGGGGCCAGGGCGTTTTGCGTTCCCATGGCGGTCGCTATCAGGCAGTGCAGGATGGCGAAGTAGTCATAGATATTGCCGTCATTGCCGCGCCCACAAGCGATTTTTTTGGCAATGCCAACGGCGTGGAAGGTCCCAGCGCCTGCGGACTCCTCGGTTTTGCCTTAGCCGATGCCCAGTTTGCTCACAAAGTCATCGTTGCCACTGATAATCTGGTGCCATTCCCATGCATTCCATGGCAGATTCAGGGCAATTACGTGGATTATGTGGTGGTGAAAGACAAAATCGGCATTCCCGAAAAAATTGTCAGCGGCACAACACAGATTACCAAGAGTCCCGACCGCCTTTATATGGCTGAACTCACGGCGAAGTTTTGTGATGCTGCCGGGCTGATTCGGGAAGGATTCAGTTTTCAGGCCGGCGCCGGAGGAACATCCCTCTCTATTGGTAATTTTTTCACCGACATCATGCGTCAACGCAAAATCAAAGCCGCCTTTGCCCGTGGTGGCAGCAATAAGTATCTGGTGGAAGCTTTTGAAGAAGGACTCATCGGCACCATTCTCGACGGACAGACTTTTGACTTGGATGGCGTTCGCTCGATGCGGGAAAATATTCGCCATCAGGATACCTCTCCTTTCACCAGCTACAATTACCACGGCAAGGGGAATTTCGCCTCGATGGTGGATATCGTCATTCTCGGCGCTACCGAAGTGGATTTAAATTTTAACGCCAATGTGGTGACCCATTCTGACGGTTATTTGCTTCATGGAATCGGCGGCTGGCAAAACACCCTTTTTGGGAAAACCGTGATTCTGCCGGTACCCCTTTTTCGTGACCGTATTCCAGTGATTGTGGATGATGTGACCACGCTAGTAGGTCCCGGAGAATTGATTGATGTCATCGTTACCGAGCGGGGCATTGCCATCAATCCATTGCGGGAAGACCTCATTGAGGCCACCAAAAAGAGCGGCTTGCCCATCAAATCCATCGAGCAGCTTCAAGCCGAAGCGGAAGCTATTTGTGGCAAAGCACAAAAACCAAGCTTCACCGATAAAGTCGTCGCCGCCGTCAAATGGGTGGACGGCACTGTCATTGATGTGGTAAGGCAGGTAGAAATTTAGAGTTTAGAGTTTAGAATTTAGAATGAAAAAATAGAGCATAGAGAATAGAGAAGATTG
>DSDE01000094.1 GCA_011049095.1 Fidelibacterota bacterium | reverse complement strand
GTATTTCGTATTTGGCATCTTCCAACGCTTTTCCAATGAGTAGTCGTATGTTCACTTCATCATCAACAATCAGGACTTTTTTCATTTGCCTTCTCCGTTTTCCCTATTATTTATCATTGGTTGATTTTAGTGATTTTAGGCTTATGATTCAAGAAAATATTCTATTTATTTTATAAAAAGAATAGCCTGATTCAGGACTTCAATGGGATGGATGCACTCCATACCTGTTAGCTGATGAATCTGAATCTGGCAAGTGCCACAGCCAGAAACCACCAATTGTGGCTGTACGCGGAGTATTTCCCGAAACAAAGGCTGCCCCATTGCCATTGAGAGTTCATAATGCCTCTTTTTCATACCGAAAGTGCCAGCGATTCCGCAGCAATGGTCGCTTATTTTCTCTATCTGCAGGCCGGGAATTTTTTTGAGAAGCTGCAGCGGTGATATCCCACTCTTTTGCGCCTTTAAGTGACAAGGCTCGTGATAGACTATCTTCAGGGACAAATTTTGAAAGCGAATTCGCTCACCGGCGCTTTCCAGCGCTGCATATAGAAATTCATGAATATCCTGAACATGTTTTGATAATTCAAGAACACCCGAAATTTCTGAAAAAAACTTAGGGTACTCAGATTTAAATGCATAGCCACAACTGGCAGCCGTGAAAACTATTGGTATATTCAAGTTTAAGTAAGGGGTCAGATATTGCAGATTATCAAGGAGATCCGGTTTTGCACCTTCGATGTCACCATGGGTCAGACGTGCAATATTGCAACAGCGCCATTCAGGAAGAAGCACCCTAAATCCAAGTTTTTCCAGAAGGCGAATGGCATGATATACTTCCCCATCGGCGTCGCTGTATTGCCCGTGACAACCTGTCCACAGCACCACCTGATTTTCTCCAGGCTCTTTTCGGCGCTGAAAAGTACGGTCTTCAAAGGCTTGCTTCTGAAATTTGGGAAATTCGCGTCGCCGGTCAATGTCAGTGATGGCCTCCATAAACTGCCGAACCGGTTTCAGCTTTAGTGACCAATTTGAAAGGGGATTGCTCATCGCTGCCACTTCGCTGAGCTGCTTACCGTGAATCAATAGCTGCTCACCAAAAGTAAAGCCCCTTTCCTGACGATAAATTTCTCGGCTCAGTATCGCCAACGCGGGTATATCGATTTCGGTAGGACAGGCGCTGAGACATTCGCCGCAGTTGACACAGCTTTCAAAAACAGCAAAAGTCTCGGTATCATTTAGAATTTCTGGCTTGAGACGCCCTTTGAGAATTGCGCTGAGGAGATTGGCCTTCGCGCGGGCTGTGTCAGCCTCCTTGCCGGTAGCCTGGAAGACAGGACAATAGTCTCGGCAGGTCCCGCAGCCGTGGCAGCGATCAATTTCATCCAGCCAGCGCTGCGCGTCAGCTTTCTTGGTAAAAAGCTGATTGCTGTTCATTGTTTTGTGAAAGCGAGTATTGACAAACCAAGGCGTCGCCTCGGGGCTAATTTTTATTCCAGGATTAAAAATTCCCTTAGGATCGAAAAGATTTTTTATTTTTACAAATAGTGGATAAAGGGTGGGGAACTGCTCTTTCAGAAAGGGTGACCGAAGCCGTCCGTCACCATGTTCGCCACTGAGATAGCCGGCATAAGCAAAAAGCAATTCATTAAAACCGTGCATAATGCGATTCATCAAGTCGCTCAGGTCGGGTCGCCCAATATCAATGAGAGGGCGAATGTGCAGATTGCCATCGCCGATATGTCCCCACACCACATATTTTAGATTTGATTTTTTAAAAAAACGGTCTAATTCGGGTAAAAAACGTGAGAGTCTTGCCGGATTCACAAGCGCATCTTCCACAAAAGGGATGGGACGCTCGGCCCCCTTCATTCGGTTGAGAATTCCTAGAGCGGCTTTTCTCAATTGAGTGATTTGGCGTATCTGAGTCCGGTTGATGGCCTTCTCCCCCACCTTTCCGTAAGGCTGAATCGCTGCGCCCACCTTCTCAAAAAAGTCATTCAGCTCATCGACAGTATCCGCTTCCTTTTCCACAAAACAAAGTCCACGTACCTTTTGGGGAAGATATTTGGCGAGCTCCGGCTTAAAATCGCGGGCAAAGTGCAGAAAACTTTCATCCACAAACTCGATGGCGGTTGCGCCAAGAGATCGTAGCAGATTCACCGCGAGACCCAGCTTCTCCAGATCATCAAAATAGAGGCTGATCAAACCCAGTTCCCGCTTCACAGGCACAGTCTTTAAAACAGCGCGAGTGATGATTCCCAATGTCCCTTCACTGCCGGCAAAAAGAGGCGCCAGATCGATGCCGTCAGCTTTCAGCAGATTCCAGACCTGATAGCCGGAGGAGATTTTCTTTGTAAATGGTTGATTCTTATCTATCTCAGACTCGTATTCCAAAAGAAGGCTGTGCATTCCCTCGTAAATGGCTTTTTCTCTTTGGTGAAGACCTTGAATCTCGTCGAAGCTATGGTAGGCGGCTGTGAAAGGCAGTCCGTCTTGGAGTATAAGTTCTATTGATTCAATATGATGAGCTGTACTGCCATAAACCATCGCGTGCGGACCACCGGCATTATTGGCAATGGCGCCGCCTATAGTGGAAAAGTCGAGACTGCTGGGGTCAGGAGCAAAAACTCTTCCCATAGGCATCAGCGCTTGATTGATTTTGGCAATGACAACGCCGGCTTCCGTCTTGATACGCCCATTCTCCAATAGGCGAATCGCTTGAAAATATCGGCTCAGATCGAGAATGATGCCATCCCCCACAGCTTGTCCTGCCAAACTAGACGCGGCGCCTCGGGGAATCAGCGGCAATTTATGAGATGCAGCAAACTTTACCAGACCAGCGATATCATCATCATTTTCGGGAATGACCACAGCCTTGGGGACAATTTCATAGATGCAGGCAGCGCGGGCATAGAGATTCCGCTGAACCGAATCAGTATAGACCCTGCCCGGAAGAATCTTTTGAAGTTCATCCTGCCAGCTCATAAATTGCCTGAAATTTCTAATCCGCCAGGGAAGATTTCAAAAAAGTTTTAACCGTCGGCCAGAAATTGGGATGGCTGCGGCAGTCGGAATGCTTTTTGCCGGCAAGGGGGAGAAACTGCAGATTGCCCCAATTCATGGCTTTCTCAGCCAGCTTCTCAGCCTCGCTAAAGGGGACGATCTCGTCATCTGTGCCGTGGACAATGAGCATTTTTCCGAATATATTATTGAGAATATTCACTGGGGCAATATCCTCAAAACGGAACCCCAATCGCCATTCCATCTGTTTGAATATCAAGGGGATAAGAATACTTGGAATCTTTAGTGTTTTATGATAAGTCTTCGCCATCACCGTGCGGGGATCGGCAAAAGCGCCCACTGTGACCACAGCTTTGATGAGCGGTGTACGGCTTGCAGCATAGAGGGTTCCCGCCCCGCCGATACTGTGTCCCATCACCCCGATCCCACAAATTTGTTCGACTTTATGACTCAGCGCCCACAAAATAGCAGACTGAATATCTTCGCCAAATTTTACCATTGTGGAATATCCATCTTTGCCGCTGCTGCCATGGCTGCGGGCATCAAAAGCAATGAAGTGATAATTTTCATCATAGAGGGCTTCGATGCAGGGAAGCATTCGGGCGGCATTACTCCCCCAGCCGTGAACCAAAATGATGAGGGGCCGTGCAGATTTTGCCTCTTTTGCCGGAATCCACCAGCCATTCAAGGTC
>DSDE01000472.1 GCA_011049095.1 Fidelibacterota bacterium | reverse complement strand
GCAAACAGAGCAACCCAGAGCAGTGACATAAGAAAGTTTTTCATTATTAATCTCCCGTTTTCAATGACATCCACATTTGAAAAAGCGCAGGAAACTACAATAAATCACTCAAAATTTCAATTCTTTTTTTTAATTCTTGCGGAAAAATATTCGGTTTGATTGGTTTTTATTAAGAACTTTTCGTTAATTTCCACCATGACTGGCATGAACATGGCGACAAAAAAAAGACCACCAACCCAAAGCAGAGTCAAGATGCTGGCTGCAAGGTTTTACGAACCTTATGCTGGACTGGAAATAGAAGAAATAGCTCTTCCTGCCACAAACAGGAATGATGTTCTCGTCAGGGTTGAAAGCTGTTCTATATGTCATACTGACCTCCAGTTTATAGACAGGGGGATGGCAACAATCGGGCAACCGCCTATAATATTAGGTCATGAAATAGCAGGATCTATAGAAACGCCAGACCGGAATGGCTATTGGCAAGAAGGTGAAAGGGTTATCATTCCAGCAACAATCAGTTGTCAGAAATGCCTTCCCTGCATCAATAATCAAGAATCGCAATGCACGGATATTCAGTTTATAGGAAATAGCATTGATGGCGGTTTTGCACAGTTTATTCGAGTTCCTGCTGACCACCCAATCCGTCTGCCTGAGAGACTTTCCTATGAGGACGGGAGCATCGTGAGCAATCTCTTTATTGGGGCTTATCATGTAGTTTTTGATAGGGCAGTTATACATATAAAAGATATAATGGTCATTTTTGGCGCTGGCGGTTTTGGCCTCAGCATCTTGCAGATGGCCAAATTGCGGGGCGCCAAAGTATTTATCATAGATATTTTTGATTGGAAGCTAGAGATAGCCAGAGCGTTGGGCGCCGACTGGACTCTCAATTCTAATAAGGTGCCTCATTGCGAAACAGCCGTCTTGGAAATATTAGAGCAAAAGGCGGATGTGATCATTGAAACTATTGGCGCTCCCCGAACGATGGTCCAGGCTATAAACTTATTGCGAAAAGGAGGCCAGCTTGTTCTTGGTGGCTACACTGACAATCAATTGCCATTTTTGGCGGGCCAGCTTATTCGTAATGAGTTTTCTCTCATCGGCACAATGTCAGCGCCCCGAAAAAAAGCGCCGGAAGTGCTGCGATTGGTAGAAAACGGGCGGCTGAAAACTGCACCATTAATTACACATCGCTTTTCTATTGAAGACATTAATCAAGGCTTAAACACGCTTCGTATGGGCCAGTCTATCAGGACAGTGATTTATCCCTGGCTAGATTCTTTTGAGAAAAACAGTTCCAGCTCAAAGCTCTGATTTTTGTGAAATATTTGCGATACGATAAAGGCAGAAAAATATGAAAGATTTATTGCACTTTGACGAGCTGCTGAGCGATGATGAAAAACTGATTCGGCAGACAGCTTCTGATTTTATTCGTGATGAGCTTGAGCCATACATCGAGATCTGGTTTGCCAATGGCGAATTTCCCCAGCATCTGGTAAAAAAAATGGCTGAGCTGGGGTTTTTAGGTATTAGTCTGCCAGAAGAGTTTGGCGGAAGCGCTGCTTCACCACTAATGTATGGATTGATAATGGAGCAACTGGAATATGGCGACAGCGGCATACGTTCTTTTGCTTCGGTGCAAAATAGTCTGGTCAATTATCCTATATGGAAATATGGCTCAGATAAGCAAAAAAAATATTGGTTGCCTAGGCTGGCAGCAGGTGAAGTCATTGGCTGTTTTGGATTGACAGAAGCCGATTTTGGCTCTAATCCTGCGGGGATGCGCACCCGAGCCCAAGAATATGCTAATCATTACATTCTAAATGGCAGTAAAATGTGGATAACCAATGGCAGTATCGCAGATATTGCCATTGTCTGGGCAAAACTTGATGGAGAGCTGCGGGCTTTTCTGGTGCCCACGGATACACCTGGCTTTTCTGCTCGTGAAATTAAAGATAAATGGAGCTTGAGAGCATCTGTAACCAGCGAACTGGTTTTTGAAGGGTGTCAGATTCCCAAAGAGAACATTTTAGCTCTGGCAAAGGGTCTGAAAGCGCCGCTTTCTTGCTTGACACAGGCTCGCTTTGGAATTGCCTGGGGCGCTCTGGGAGCGGCAAAAGCCTGCCTTAACGCCGCCCTAAATTATGCTGCCACGCGTATTCAGTTTGATAAGCCAATTGGCGCTTTCCAGCTAAGCCAGGAAAAACTGGTAGAAATTTATAGTCGTCTGATTCAGGGTGAGCTGGCGGCTTGGCGAGTGGCAAAGCTTAAAGAAGGAGCGCTATTTGACCACAATCAAGTATCCTTCATAAAAAGGAATAATGTTGAATTGGCGCGGGAGACAGCGAAATCTGCCCGCTCTATTTTAGGCGCAAACGGTATCAGCGCTGAATATCCGATTATGCGCCATTTAATGAATCTGGAGTCTGTATATACTTATGAAGGCACCCATGAAATTCATACCCTTATCCTGGGGAAATATCTCACAGGAGAAAGCGCTTTTTAGGGATGATAGCGATCTTGCAGCCTGAGATTTCTGCCAAGCTGGCCAACCTGCCGCCAAATCCGGGGGTCTATCAATTTTTTAACCAACAGGGCCAGATCATCTATATCGGCAAAGCAAAAAATCTAAAGAATCGGGTCCGCAGCTATTTTCGAGAAAATATCCGTGATCCAAAAGTTTTGGCCCTGCGTTCGCAAATATATGATATTCAATGGATTATCAGCGAGTCAGAAATCAATGCCCTTCTTCTGGAAAATATATTGATTAAAAAGCATGCTCCTCGCTATAATGTTATGCTGAAAGATGACAAGAGCTTCCCGTATCTCCAGATTACCAATGAGCTTTTCCCGAGGATACTTGTCACCCGCAGACCGGTTCGCGATGGTTCCCGTTATTTAGGACCCTATACGGATACCCGACATCTGCGAAAGACATTGCGAACCATTCATCGTCTTTTTCCCTTGAGAAGCTGCAACTACCGCTTTACACCGGCTATGCTTGCTGAAAAAAAAGTGCCGCTCTGCCTTGAATATCATCTGAAAAATTGTGAAGGCCCCTGTCAGAATCTCGTGGACAGCATATCTTATAAGGCAATGACAGCGAAAATTGTCCGCTTTCTCAATGGTCATACCAAAGAGCTGCTGCAGGAGCTCAATGAGAGGATGCATTTAGCCGCCAGAGAGCTGGCCTTTGAAGAGGCTGCCAGGATTCGGGATCAGATAGCCATTCTAAATGATTACAGTAACCAGCAGACAGTTGTGCAGACCGATTTCGAAAACCGTGATCTTATCGCCATCGCTGCCACCGATAATGATGCTGCAGTTATCCTCTTTCGGGTACGTGAAGGAAAGCTTATTGGTCGTGAACATTTTTATCTAAAACAGACACAGGATCAGTCGCGTTCTGATCTCGCGAAACATTTTATTCGCAGCTACTACCAAAAAACAACCCTGTTTCCCAAAGAAGTTTTTTCCAGCATCGAAAGTGAAATTTCGCTATATGAGGAATTTCTCAGCCACTTGGCAAATCATAAAGTGAAGATAATCCAACCTGAGCGGGGCGCAAAAGCCAAACTATGGACCCTAGCTCAGAAAAATGCAGATATGCTGTTAAAAGAGTTGTTACTGCAGAAAATGAAGCTTTCTCAAAAGCCTTCTAAAATGGTTGAAGCCCTGCAGCAAGTCTTACAGCTTGCTGTGCCGCCTTTTCGCAT
>DSDE01000342.1 GCA_011049095.1 Fidelibacterota bacterium | reverse complement strand
GATATTAATAATACGAAAAAGGTAAGCAGCAGTGTCACCATATCGCTGTAGGTCGTCATCCAGGCGGGTGCGCCTGGAGGCCCTAGATCTTCTTTCTGTTTTTTTTTGGCCACTATCCAGCCGCTTTGTTATCTGATTCTTTAGCCCGTAGTTTTGGCGGAATAAAATTAAGCAGCATTCTTTCTATGCTTGAGGGATGCTCTCCATATTGAATAGCTAAAACACCTTCAATAACCATCTCCTTTACAAGAATTTCCTGATCGCTGCGATTTTTTAGTTTTCCAGAGATGGGAATAAACAACAGATTTGCCAATACAGACCCATAAAAGGTGGTGATGAGAGCTACAGACATACCTAAACCAATACCGCTGGGGTCTTCTAGGTTTTTTAACATAATAATCAAGCCCATTAGTGTGCCAATCATGCCAAAGGCAGGTGCAAAAGCACCTAAATTAATAAAAATTCCCTGTCCTTTTTTATGCCGATCCATAAGGTAACTTAATTCTGTTTCCATCACGTTGCGAATTGTTTCCGGCTCTACACCGTCAACCGTCATCTCAAGTCCCATTCTCATAAAAGGGTCACTTATCTTTGACAATTCTTTATCAACTGCCAAAATTCCCTCTCTGCGAGATTTTTTTGAAAGCTCAACAAAAGTATCTATTATCTCTTTTTCATTGAAACTTTCATTGAAAAAGGCTTTTTTAACCACACCCATAACTGAGAGAATTTCGTTCATTGAATAATTGACCAATATGGCTGCTAAAGAGCCTCCCATAACAACTACCATAGAAGGGAAATTGATAAATATGGCAAGATTTTCACCGCCAATCGAAATAATAATAAGGATGAGACCTGCAATGATGCCGATAAGGGTGGTTGGATCCATATTAAATAAGCACCCTAGTTATGTCCGGTTTAAAAATATTTTTTATCACGGCTAATTTTACAAAAAAAGAAGAAAGCCCGAAAGAAATTTCTCTCGGGCTTTCATTATTAATCGACAGATTGCTTAGCTATTTAAGATTAACGTCCAAAAGCCGTTGTTTCTTCAAGCACTCGGTCCAGAGTTGATACAATTCGGGATGAGGCTGAATAGGCTTTTTGAGCATCGAGAAGCTGAATAAACTGGTCGGCAAGGTCCACATTAGAGGTTTCCAGGTGTCCGTTCAGAAGGTTGGTTTTGAAATCACTGGCACGACCGATATTTGCATCACCGCTCCAGTTGGTAGGCAAAAAGTTTGATGTACCAACTTTACCTAAACTGGCAGGGTCATCAAATTCCGCAAGAGCAACCTGGGCCAGACGGACAATGACGCCGTTGGTGAAAGTACCGAGGATATAACCTTCTTCATCAATCTTGACACTTTCCATATCACCGCTGGCCTGCCCATCCTGGCTGCGCGCGGAGATAGTACTAAGCGAGTCGTAATATGTGAGAGGTGACAAACCGTCTGCACCGCCGGCATGAATAACCATATCCAGGTCGTTTGCACCATTATCAAATGAGGTTACCAAGGAACCAGTACCATCATCAAAAGTGTTTGAAATGTAATTTCCTTCGGCATCAAACACGATTTTACCGCTGCCGCCACTTGTGATAGTCGCACCATCATCAGTCATTGCTTCCCATGCCCATTCCCGATTGTTAGTTGTTTTTTCAAATTCAAAGGTTATATGATGGGCTGTGCCAAGCGAATCATACACAATGACCGAGGTGCTGTATCGGGGAGTGTAGCCTTCCGTGCTGGTCTGGAATGTTGGCAATACAATGGTTCCTGTGTTGCTGGCAGCAGCGGACAGTGAGATGCTTGTTTTTGTATCTCCGGCTAAATCATCTGTGAGGATGATCTTGCCATCAACCAACGATACGCTCGCTTCACCGGCAAATGCATCATTCATACGATTTATAAAGTCTTGAAGGGTCGTCCCATCATTTCCTGCGCCATAGGTAAAAGCTACTGTGGCTAAGGCATTGCCTGCGGAATCGGTGCCACCAATATTGATCACGTCACCATCCACGAGGTCTGTGGACACCTGCACCAGATCATTAATTTCAGTGGTTCCGTCTGCATTGAGAACAATACCGCCGGATTCATAGCGCATCGTATCGGTGGATGTAATCATCTGGGCAATCGCCTGTAAACCGGCATTAATGTTTCCGCCCAGGTACACATTCTTTGTGGCAATCGCCCCGACGGTCATCTCCGGATCGAGGAGAATGTCACCGATGGCGCCAATCGCGCCGACATCTACTGAATTGAAAGAGGTATTGGTGTGTTCTTCATCGACCAGGCTGTTCACAAGCCAGCCCTGGACACTTTGACGATTTTGATTGACCAGGCGGCCATCCGAATCAAAGAAGAAGGCACCGGCACGGGTGTATTCGTAGTTGTCACCATTGCGGATGACGAAAAAGCTGCGGCCTTCAATGGCAATATCAGTCGGACTACCGGTTGCAGTAAATTGTCCTTGTTCAAATGGTGTATAAAGTTTGCCGACAGTCTGTCCCATCATTTCCAGGAATGTCATACGGCTTGACTTATATCCGACTGTATTGATATTGGAAATATTTGTGCCGATAACGTCAATACGACGGCGCTGATTCTTTAAACTTGACAGTACCGAGGTAAAACTGTCACCTGTTCCTAAAGTTACATTGTCATTCATGATAATCTCCTAAGTTTACCTGCGTCAGTCGCTCAGCAGGTTCAGGACTTCCGATTAAGGACCAGTCCTATTGGGTTTTAAACGATTGCTACACTGTCAATGTTGGTAAATACATTCCCCAGTGAAGCCTCTTTGGGCAAGGCGGTAACGACCGTCTTGTTATTGATGCTGACGATGAAAGCATTGTCATCAACCAGAATCAATGAGCTGCGTCCTCCTTTTTCTTCAGCCTTTTTCACCCCTTCCTGCAGGCGGGTTAATTCCTGGGGTGTCATTTCCACGTTTCGCGTATCCAGCCGCCGGAGGGCATGGGCAGAGAATTTTAGCGACTGAGAATCGTGAATTTGCTGATTTAAAACCTCACCGAATGGTTTTGCCGTTTCAGTACCGCGGGCGCTATCATTGCGCGATACCTGCGTTGGCTCTGCCGGGTGTGGTTTTACCGGCTGAATGTTAAACTGTCTTTGAAGTTCATGCACTTTCATAGCTTGACTACCCTCGGCTCTCTCTTAGCTCCAGAATGGCGCTAAAGGCAATCTCTTTTCCATTTATCAAGAGCTTAGCCATTCCGCTGTCATAGCGTACAGAATCAACATAACCTTCGACAAAGCTTTGAGAAGAGACAGCATTTCCACTAGCATCAGTTGCTTTTAGTTCAAAGGTATAGTTTCCATCGCTGAGTGACTTGCCGTCATTGTCTTTGCCATCCCATTCAAGCGCATGCTCTCCTGTTCCAAGCCCTTTCGCTGATAGTGTTCGCACAATGGTTCCGGTTGAGTCTTTAATGTTGACCTCAAGTTCATCTGCGGGGCCATTCAGCTTGAAATTCACTTTAGATTGAACTTCACCATCAGCAATGCTAAGTGAGTCGCCATAACCGCGGGCTATCTTACCAATAACCGTGGCGGAAAGTGAATTATTGATTGCCTGGGTGAGTACCAGGTCAACTTCCACACCCTCCTGAACACTGGCATTAATATTCTGCAGCTGTTCAAGGGAGCTAAATTGTGCCAGTTGGGCGGAGAAGTCGGAATTTTCCATAGGCTCTAAGGGGTCTTGAT
>DSDE01000180.1 GCA_011049095.1 Fidelibacterota bacterium | reverse complement strand
GAATATCATCTTTGTATAAAGTCATGGGAATCGGTTGCAAACTTTTTAAGTCAATCTTCTGCAATTCGCCATTATGCAAATTTAATTGGACTAATTGCAGCTTATTTTGCGGTGTTGTTATTTGGAAGTGGAGTAAATTTCTCTGAATTGCCCAGCTCCGAAGATCAATTTTTCCGGTGAAGTCATAGCTCTTATGAAGTTTGAGGCTTTCGTCAAACAATGAGATTTGCGAGATTTTTTCAATCGGCGAATATTCGAGAAAAAGCACAGTATCTGCGCTAAGAAATCGAGCGGCAGAAAAGAGCGGATTTGTGATTGTTCGTGTGACAATATAGGAAGGAATCTCTGACTCCTGAGGGAAATTTTCCAAAAAAATGAGGAGCAGAGAATCCTGGAAGGCAAGCATTTTTCCAAAAGCCCGATGCTGATAGATTCTTCTGGGAACAGAATAAACATCTGTCTCCTCTGGCAAGATTAGCTCAAAAGTTCCGGTAGAACCGCCCGTGACAAATTTGCGGATGCTTATCCCTGTGGACAGACCGGCAAAAGATCGGGTATTGGGATTGCTATTATCATCCATTCGAGCTGAAAAGACCCAGGGATTATTATCACGAAATGCAGGATTATCAGCAAACCACATATCCCATTTCCAGCCACGGTTTACATCGCCTGACAAAATCCCATAATTCTTGCCAATATCATAAGCGCCGTCAGCCTCTTCAAGGCGAATCATTGGAGGCCAGGCACCGTTGGGATTCTCCGTTTGTTGATATTCCCAGAAAGGATCGGAAATATGCCAGATGAGGAAAGCGCTAGCCGGGATCGTAATGTCATAATCACTGACGCCAATAAAGACACCGCTTTCACTGTCACTTTCCCAGGTAAAATCAGGATTTCTGCGGGAAAACTCGCTGATTGTTTCCAGATAGCTATCTGATTCAAGCTCGGCATGGAGTGAATCAAAAAAGACCCCGGCATTCTGTCGGTATTCAATAAGATAAAACTCCCCATCGCTGATATTAACTCGACCAATTTCACCATCATTCAGCGCATTAAGTCCAGCGATAAGAGGCAGTGTTTCGCTGATGCCCAGCAGATAGCGCTCAAAAGCAGATGGGGCTACAGGCAAGAGTCCAGCGGCATTATTGGAGCCCTGGTCCATCAGCCCGAAAATCCCGGCGGCAGAAATACCCTTTTCTGTATCATAGAGCGCAGGCAGCCCCAGTAGAAAACCACTTAGGAGAATTTCCGTCCCGTTGAGCGCAATATTGATTCCCAACTGGTTTTGCATTTCCGGAACTACGATCCCTTTTTTGACACCGAATCTTTCCCATTGAGCCCACTCGGTAGCCGTCAAATTATCTTGCATATAATTTTCATCAAAATAAAATGATGGCAGATCAAATGGCGTGGGGTCAAACATATTGGAGAAATCGAAATCTTGTCCGACGCCGGCATGGTAGATAATGATCTCAGAGGAGTTTTCCGGAAAATCACCGCTGAATTTTGCTGCAGAAATCGCATCAAAAACAAACTGAGCCAAAAATTTATCCAAACTATCTGGAGCATCTGGCCGGTGATAATAGCGTATTGTGTGCTCAAGCTCATATCCATTAGCTTGCTGGGGATAAATCTGAGACAGCTCACTTTTAACTGTGATTCGTCCATCTGTTACAGTCTGCCAATAATGGTTGATAGCTTTCAGGTGACCATGAAAATAGCTGCGATCATGGGGAACCGGGTCAAAAGTATAGCTTGTATCGGCATCATCCCATGTCATAAGAAACTTACCGGTTCCACTGGTGGTGCTTAGCGCATCCTCGGCAAATTCCACTCGCAACACTGGCCAATCTCTTTCTCCATGGACAATTTTTTGCTTTGTCATCGGTCCATTTTTCAATGAGAGGGGCATATTTCCCAAAAGGAGAGAAAACACGAACAGTATCGTGTAGGAGCTTTTAGAAATAATATTCATCATCAGATCTAAAAGAGATACCTGAGGCTAATCCGCATCGTGTTTGTAAGCGGATGTCCTTCCTGGCCGCTTGTATAGCCAAAATCAAAACCAAGACGATTATATTTAAGCCCAAAACCCAGCGTTGGATTATTAATGCTTCCGGCTCGGTCATAGATGTAACCGGCTCTCAAAGCTATTATTCCGCCATAAACATATTCCAAACCAACATTGAAAACCATTTTTTCAATTTCATTGGCAAAAGTTCCGCTATTTTTCGAGCCAATTTCTTTAGGGAATGTTTGTGGTGAGCCCTCGCGTCCACCATATTCACCCCAACCGACTTCTATACCAGACTGATCATAAATACCACCGACCTTCTCATTTCCATCAGCGTCAAACCAGCCCTGACGAACACCCTCCTCATCATATCCTCCGATAATACCATCACCACTGAAATCAATATCACCCACGTAGCGCCAATCATCAAACCACGAAGTAATTAATGCTTTGTACCAAGGGTCTGTATAAGCCGTTTCATTCTCACCAATGAGAAAGTCACCATTTTTATCCATTGCCGGATAAGAAGCCACCAAAAGCTTATTGGCATCGACAACAAAGCTAAGTTGATTATGCTCTGATTCCACTGCCCGCAGATTAAATCCCAACTTTAAGTTTGTTGGCATCGGGTCAGCCTGAGCTACATCAATAAAGGCGACTTTGGGACCAATATTGGATACATTGACACCAAAGTCCAGGCGACTCAAGAGAAATCTTTTTTTCAGATATCCGAAATCGAAGCCAAAACTGAGGGCGTCTCCCCGGCCTTTTTCCTGAATTGTACCATAAGGACTAAGCATCTGGTACACAACTTTGGCATTCAGGCCAAAAGCGGAGTTGGGTGTGATCTGGGTTCCATACGATAGGGTTAAAGCTGTCATATAGCTAACAAAAGTACCGAGCTCATTGCCGTTTTCATCTGTTCGTTGCTGCTCACCTAAGTTGAGATAGATAATGTGTCCGCCGACCGTTCCCAGACCTTTTATCCTGTAAGCTCCCGTGAGGAAATCATAATACATATCATCAGCAAGATTTGGCAGCCATTTGACGTGCATAATACCCAATTCATTGCTTTCTAAAAAACCAAGTCCGGCAGGGTTCCAATACGTAGCGTAGGCATCATTTGAGGCTGCGACTTGTGCTTCCCCCATACCTTCAGCACGACCACCTGGTGCGATTAGTAAAAATATGGCTCCCGCCTCGCTTTGGGCAATGAGAGCCTGGGTGCTCATCAGCAAGCTTACGATAATTGCGCTTAGAATCCTTTTCATTCTCAACTCCTTCAATACACATCCATGGACCCATCGGGTGGTACGTTCAACTGCGGTGGGTCCTCTCTCCGAGTGTCACATTTTCAACGTACCTTTAGCAAACGAATGCGGCTTCACCTCTTTTTTCTTGAATATACATGAAATTCAATAGAACTCAAGATTTATTTTTTTTGCTTCTTCAATGAGCATCACCGGTATGCCATCGGTCACAGGAAAAGCAAGCTGACAATTTTCACAAATAAAATGTGATTCCTCTTGCCTGAATTTTAGCTTACCCCTACACTTAGGGCATACAAGAATATCTAACCATTGGCTGATATTTAGATCACTTTTCATTGTTTTCTTTCTTTTCAACCAGCTCTTCAATTTCTGTTTTAAACTCGGTCACATCTTTAAACTCGCGGTACACAGAGGCAAAGCGAATATATGCAATGTGATCCAAGCCGCGCAGCCGTTT
>DSDE01000490.1 GCA_011049095.1 Fidelibacterota bacterium | reverse complement strand
TTTTTCAAAAGTATTCAGAACTTTTCAAAGGGTCTATTTGAAGCTTTCAATTATTAAGCTTATATTCTCTAATGAAGAATTTCAACGAAAGGAATGGAATGAAACATATTTATCTTTTTTTGCTGCTGATGCTAGTTGTCAGTTGTAGCCCGAAAAGTGAGAAGCTTTTAGAGAAGATGGCGCAAGCTCAGCCGCAGTTTTTACCTGGAGAAGCGCCGGAGCAATGGCTGCTGGCACATTTGGATGTGGAAACGACAGGTCTATTGCCAGGATACCACGAAATGATTGATTTAGGTATCGTTTATACCGATTTGGAAGGCAATATTATTGACTCGCTGTTTATCAGAATCCAGCCAAAGCATCCAGAACGTCTTTCAGAAGGCGCCTATCGGGTGAATGCTTTTAATCCTGACGTTTGGAAAAGTAAAGGCGCAGTGTCGCCCAAAAAGGCAGTTAACATAGTCATTGGATTCCATAAAAAATCTGCCACTGATAAGTCAGTTCTTCTAGTGGCCTACAACAGTCCTTTCGATTTAGCTTTTATTGACTGTTTATTTCGAGATGCAGGGCATAGCTGGCGCGAGCTTTACCACTATTTTGTGCTGGATATTCCCAGTATGGCCTGGGCAAAGGGCTACCGCGGTCTGACAGGGTCTTCACTGGCATCGGTTTTAGGCATTCCAGCCGAAACTCAGGTTGCACACCTGCACACCGGCATCACCGGAGCAATGTTTAATGTGCAGCTTTATCAGGCGCTGATGCAGCAGTCGAGATAAGCCGCTTTTTAACTATTCAAAAAACTTTTGAGAAAGTCCAAGATTTTCTCCAGGCGAGCAATCCTGCGGGCAGGGTGTCCGCTTCTGGAAAGTCCATGAGAGGATTCGGGAAAACGGATGAGACTGACGGGTTTATTGGCCATTTTCAAGCGGACGTAAAGCTGCTCGGCCTGCTCGGTGGGGCAGCGCAGATCATTATCTGAGTGGATAATCAAGAGCGGCGTTTCTATCTGCTGCGCATAGCTGATGGGACTCCATTTTTTGTAGGTATCTGGTTTTTCCCAGGGTGTGCCACCAAACTCTTTAGCAATTTCCCAACCCATATCAGAGCTGTAAAAGAATGATTCCAGATTGCTGACACAGCGCTGGGTGATGGCTGCTTTGAAACGATTGCTGTGGCTGATAATCCAGTTGGTCAGATAGCCGCCGTAGCTTCCGCCGGTGACGAAAAGCTTCTTTTCATCAATATAGCCCAGCCCGATGATATAGTCCACGGCAGCCATGACATCATCCATCGCCGGCTCGCCCCATTTTCCGGTGATGGCGTCGGCAAAATCACGCCCAAATCCCTGACTTCCCTGTGGATTGGTATAGAGCACCACAAATCCGGCAGCGGCCAAGACATGCATTTCGTGAAACCAGGTATAGCCATATTGCCCCCGAGGCCCGCCATGTATCTGCAGCAGAAGCGGGTATTTTTTATCATCCCTGAAGCGTGGCGGCTTGAGAATAAATGCCTGAATAAGAGCTCCTTCACCACTGATGGTATGGACTTCCGGGATATTGAAATCCAGGTTTTCCAGATAGCGATCGTTAAGCTGGCTGATACGCTTCAAGGTGCGCTTTTCTCCATCAATGGTGAAATGCCAGACCTCATCGGGCCTTTCCAGTTGTGCTAGATGAAAAGCCCATGATTTCGCATCAGGCGTGGCGCTGTAGCTTATGATAAGTTCTGGCCCTTCTAAAATGCTGTCAATCTCGCCGCTTTCTAAATCCAGTTTCAACAGAGGAGCGCCGCCTTCACTGCTGACGCTAAAAAAAAGAAATCGATCGTCAGGTGTGAGGATTGGCCTCTGACTGCCAAATGAGGGTGTAATGTCGCCCAAAGTCAGGGATTCAGCGCTGCGGTCCAATTTTTCTGTGTAAGATTTAAGCTTCATATTTGATATCTCAATGCTATGGATACTCATATTTTCGACACCCCAGCCACTATTTGGCTTAAAATGGCCGCTGAAAAAGACCCTGTCACCAGACTTGCTGAAACAAATAAAACCCACTGGTCCATCGGGCTTTTTTAATTGTTTTGTTGATCTTGATTTCATATCATAAATGAGTATATCATCATAGTCGCTTTTTCTGTCTGGATCATCCTGAGCGTTTACAGCATAAACAATTTTTTCACTTTCCGCACCCCATGCGAAGCAGTGAACGGGCGCTTTCAGTTCTGGTGAGCATTTTATCAGTTTGCCATTATCAATTTTGAGAATATAGAGCCCAGTGAAAGGCGCTGTGTCATATCCTTTGCCGTCGAGACGGTAATGGAGTCTGTCGCTTTCTATAAATAACGGCGCTTTGGCTTTACCATCGTCAGAATGTTCTGTCCCAGCCGCCTCAGGTTTAAAAAGGAGAGCCAGCCACCGGCCATTAGGCGAAATTTCATAGTCTTCCACCTCTCCATATGGCAATTGAAAAAAATTTTCTGCTTCACCGCCTCTGTTTGACAATTTCATAAAGTTGAGACGCTGATTTATTTCCCGCAGGAAACAGACGCTGCCATCATCTGGCAAAAACCTGCCCATTTGGTCTTTCTTGCCTTGTGTTAAGACCCGTGCTTTTCCGGTGCATTTCTCATAAATATATATAGCGCTGTCATAGCCGTCTTTTGCTTCATTTACAGATTTTACTGTAAAAATAATCTGGGCTCCATCTTGCGAAAGGCGGGGGTCTGATGGTATCCGGAGGCTCAGGAGATCATGGGCGTTTACTTTTCTTTTTGACATTTTTACTCCTCTTTTTTGATAATTTCTGATTTATTATTGGCAAAGCAAACAGAATAATTGTATAATCTGTCGGATGGAAGGAAAAATGATAATCAGTTTTCGATGCTTTTTGAGTCTTTTAGGGCTTGCCAATGCCACAAGATAAGTTTCAACTTATTTATGAGCTGGAAAAAGAGATTGAGCAGCGCTTGAGAAAGGGCGCTTATGTAAGCAATGAAACAGATCAAATAACAGCTCTCCATCTTGATAATCTCAAACTGACTTTTTTCCCTGAAAGTATTCTCAAATTTCGCTCAGTATATGCCATCAGCCTGGCAAATAATATGCTTAGCTCCCTGCCGTCGGATATTCAGGTCCTGCGGCATCTGGTGCGTATCAATCTCAATGGCAATCAATTGCAAGGTCTCCCATCAAGCATTGGAGAGTTATCAGAGCTGCGGATTCTCAATTTGAACCGCAATAAGCTTGAGCAGCTTCCAGAGAGCATCGCCGATCTAAAAAAACTGCGGGAGCTTCATTTGTCAGAAAATGCGCTGCGCCAGCTTCCCTATCGTCTCAGCGAGCTGAAGAGCTTGCAGATTATTGATTTAGGATATAATCAAATCAGTAAATTGCCGGCCGAGTTTCGTGATCTAGAAATTCCATTTAAATGGACCTATGATTTCCAGGATTATGGCATCTATCTGGAAGGGAATCCCCTCATTTCACCACCGGCTTCAATGATTAAAGAAGAAAATCAAAATGAGATTCGTTTTCATTTAGAAAATTCCGAGATCAGTGCGGTTGTTAATAAAGAGCTGAAATGCTGCATTATAGGGCCCGCAGGAACTGGGAAAACAAGCTTTAGGAATTATCTGACCGATATGCCATTTGAAATGCTACCGCCCCCGACACAAGGTATAGATTTTGACAGGGTGAAACTCATCAAAGACGAAAGCGAAGTGGAGCTGAGAGTCTGGGATTTTAGTGGCGCTCCCCAA
>DSDE01000026.1 GCA_011049095.1 Fidelibacterota bacterium | reverse complement strand
TGACAGCACCGGCTTCAGGAATTTATTCATTCAAAAAAATAATCAGTTACTTATGGATGTGCATCTGGGGCCTGTCATGCGCATGGATATAGAGCCACCCTATTCCGCAGAAATCATACCCCTGCTAAATGATATGGGCGATACACTCTATGATTATGTGGGAAAAAATCTTTACGTTGACAAAAAAGAGCGCTTATGGATAATTGCAGAATCAAAAGTATTTTACACAGATAGCACGCAAAAAATATTTAAATCCCATTCTTTTCAAGACAGTATCGGCGATACCAAATTTTCACTTTCCCGCTTTTTTCACGATTCTAAAGGCTATTTATGGATTACAGACAATAAATCAGGACTCTTTCGTATTGACCCTGACTTAAAAAAAGTTAAAATTTTTCGTTATAATCCATCCGAGCCATTGGGAATTCCCAGCAATGGCATAACTATGGTCACAGAAGACAATGAGGGGACCATTTGGCTTGGAACCTTTTTATCGGGCATGGCCTTTTATGACCGGGAAAAAGATCTGTTTTACACATATATGCAAAATGCCGGTCTGGGCGGCAACAGCGTCTATAATATCCATTTTGATAAAAACAACAATCTCTGGGTCTGTACAAACCGTGGTCTATCATATATGGATAAAAAGACAGAAAACTTTATCAATTTCCACTATGAGGAAGGTTTTAGCTTTAACATAATCAGCGCTAATGCAATATTAGAGCACCAGGACATGCTCTACATCGGAAATCAAAATGGCGCTTTTATATTAACGCCGTATAATCAAGATATCCCACAAAACCTAAGCCGCACCATCATCTCAGGCCTCAAGATTAATAACAAGTATGTTCGCCCAAACCAGCCTGATGAAGAGGGCAGAATCATCCTGAATAAGCCGTTAATTGCAACCGAGGCTATTCGCTTATTACCAAAAGATTTAATGGTTACTTTTGAATTTACACACCTTGATTATATCAATCCAGAAAGAAATCAATATGCCTACATGTTAGAAGGCCTGGAGAAAGATTTTCACTATGTCGGGAATCAAAACAAGGCCACCTATACATTCTTGCCGCCTGGCAATTTCACGCTCAAAGTAAAGGCCTCAAACGCTTACGGGGCATGGAGTAGCAACACCACAGACCTGAAAATCACAGTGATTCCCCCTTTCTACAGCAGAATCTGGTTTCTGGTCCTGATCGCTTCTATAATTCTGGGTATTATCATTCTTTTTTATCAGGTCCGCACTTTCTCAATCCGGCGACATAATGAGGCGCTCCAAACTATCAACAAACGACTAGAGGATGAAATAATAGAGCGAGAGCTGATAGAGAAAGAGCGGTTGCGGCTGATTTCGGCCATAGAGCAGTCCATCGATGCTATTATGATTACCGATACCAAGGGAAATATTCGCTATGTAAACCCGGCCTTTGATAAGATGACCGGCTATAATCGAAATGAAGTCATTGGGCAGCATATCCGCCTTCTAAAAAGCGGAAAGCAGACAGACAGTTTTTATGGGCAGATGTGGAAAATGATAGGCAGCGGCGCTGTTTGGAGCGGAAAATTAATCAATATGCGCTCCGATGGAACGCTAATCACCGTCGAAGAGACCATCACACCCGTTCGGGATGACAGCGGCGAAATCATCAACTATGTCGCAATTATGCGCGACATCACTGAGCAGGAAAAAATCGAAAAAGACTTGCACCAGGCACAAAAGATGCAGGCAATTGGCACTTTAGCTGGCGGCATTGCTCACGATTTTAATAATATTCTCAGCTCTATCAGTCTCAATGCCGACATTATTCTCAGCAACACCTATGGTCAATCAGACATTCAGGAAGATGCCAATGAAATTCAGGTTGCGGCCTACCGTGGAAAAGAGTTGGTCGAGCAGATTCTCACTTTTAGCCGTCAAGGTGAAAACAAAGCAGAGATGATACAGGTGGAAACTATATTCCAAAGTGTAAACCGTATGCTCAGGGCTACAATTCCCGCTACAATCCAGATAGACAGCACGGTGGAGCCATGTCCTCCAATCTTTGGTAACGCAACCCATATTTACCAAATTATACTCAACCTCGCCACCAATGCGAGAGATGCTATTACCGGCACAGGTAAGATTACCATTGTTTTGAAACCAATTAGCAAAGAGCTATCTAATGGAGTGGCCTACAATGGGTTGCGGCCTGATGATTATATTTACATCAGTGTTTCAGATACTGGTAAAGGCATCCCCAAAGACCTATTATCCCGTGTGTTTGATCCATTTTTTACGACTAAAGAAGTAGGTCGAGGCACGGGTATGGGGCTGGCTATTGTCCATGGCATCGTACAAAAATACGATGGCCATATTTCGGTGAAATCTAAAGAGTATGAAGGAACAACATTCGAGGTCTTTTTGAGCCAGAAAGGCCTGAATAAAACCGTATAGGAGCAAAGAATGAAACAAGTTTTATCATTTCTTAATGCATGGATTAATATTTACTTAGCGCCACGACAGAGTTTTTCTGTCATTAAATCTGAACCTGAAAAACATAAAGTTTGGCTGCCTCTACTGCTTTTGCTTGCTGCCAGCCTAACCACAGGCCTTCTCACGGCGGACCTCACAAAGGATTATCAGAGAGAGCTTCTTATGAATAGCGACAAATACAGCAGCGAGCAGAAAGAGGAAATCGCCAAACGTTTTGAAGCGCCTGTAAACCCGGCCATGATTGCAATGCCGGTTATTGGCTGGAGTCTGATTTCCATTGCCGCACTGGCGGGGATCTATCTTTTTGTCGGAAATTTTTTTGGCGGCGGCCAAATCCGCTATTGGACGATGGCCAGCATTATAGCTTACGTTTCACTCATTGATGTGCTGGCAGCCGCCATTAAGACACCGCTGATGCTCATACAGCAAAACGCTTTGATCGATACGAGTCTGGCGCTGATTTTTCCTGTAAGAGACTTAGGCAATATCTGGTATCAGGCAGCGATGCAGTTTGATCTCTTTCTTGTCTGGAAATTGATTTTGCTGATTATTGCCTTTCAAACATTTTTCGGCTTCAGCAGAAAAAAATCAATAGCCCTGGTCTTGCCTGTCTGGCTTAGTTTCAGGTTAATTGCTTTTCTTATGCTACAGCTTTCTTCCTAATAGTTTATTGACAACCAATTTATTTCCTCTCTGTCAAAAGATAATGTGTACTTTTTTTTGGAGAATAATATGAAAAATTTAATTTCAGGCGCTTCTATGTTGCTTTTTTCCTTTACATTAATCTCAGCTCAACACGGCGCAGAAACTATGAGCTTGGATGAATGCATTGAAAGGGCTTTTTCACAAAACCTCAGTTTGCAGCAATCAGCCCAGCGGGTAGAGGAGGCTGCTTTGCAGATAAAAACAGCCTATGGCTCCCTATACCCATCAATCAGCGCATCCACTGGCGGAAATATAAGTTTTAACAATCCGAAAAATCCGCTATCTGATAACCCGTATAAATCTTTAGATTTCACAGTGGGACTTTCTCAAAGTATCTACTCTCCGGGGCTATTTTTAGCGCCAAAAGTCGCAGCAATCAGCGAGGATATCAGCCACCTAAACCGGGAGAATCTCCGGAGCACCCTTCGCCAGGCTGTGGAAGAAAACTATTTTACTGTTCTTAGCTCTATGTTACTGATTAATGTTTATGAAGAAAATATCAGGATGAACAATGAAAACATAAAAAAAGTTAAGACAATGGTTGAGCTTGGTATCAGCAAAAAGAGTGATATACTTAAATA
>DSDE01000395.1 GCA_011049095.1 Fidelibacterota bacterium | reverse complement strand
GCTGAAAATCAATTACTATTCCAGCAATCTGGGGGTATACTCAGGTATAATTTGTGGAAAAACCTCTTTGATAAATGCAGATTCTTAAGAAAATGGGGCATTTTTATTTGTATTACTTTGTAGAATCTTTCTGATAGATTAAGCGAATAATGCTAATATTCACATTTTTTAAAACAATTGCCTTGAAAGGCAGCATTATTCCTCAAAAAAATAGCTTTTAAAGGCCAATTAATGAAATTTTAGCTTGACATAATTTAGAATTATCTTGATATTCACAATGTTGATGCAGATACTAAACAAAAAAACAAGAAACAAAGGAGAAAAAAAGATGAAGTTGGGTAAAACTGAGTTAGTTTCAAAGGTTGCAGCACAAGCCGGACTGACCAAAGTACAGGCTGACAAAGCCCTGACAGCGGTTGTAGAAACCATCAAAGAAACATTGAAAGAGGGCGGTTCTGTCTCTCTTGTTGGGTTTGGCACATTTATGGTGGCTGATCGCAAAGAACGTGATGGACACAATCCTGCAACCGGACAGTCGATTAAAATTCCTGCAGGCAAATCACCAAAATTTAAAGCAGGCAAAGGTCTCAAAGATCTGGTAAAATAGCAAAAGTATCATTAATGCCCCGCACAAATCAGCGGGGCTTTTTCTTTTCTGGCAGAATACTGCACCAAACTATCCGCTTATGAGGAGGATTTATGAATATTAGTCTTGATGCTTTGGGAATGGTTGAAACCCGTGGCTTGATTGGCTCCATAGAAGCAGCCGACGCGATGGTAAAAGCAGCCAATGTACGACTTATCGGCAAAGAAAAAATTGGCAGTGGCTACGTTACTGTGATGGTTCGCGGTGATGTTGGCGCGGTAAAAGCAGCGGTGGACGCTGGAGCTGCTGCAGCAGAAAAAGTTGGCGAGCTGGTTTCGGTGCACGTGATACCAAGACCTCACGCTGATGTAGAAAAAATTTTACCACAAGGATAAAAAATGAGCTACGACAGAGCATTAGGTCTACTGGAAACCCGTGGTTTGGTCGCTGCCATTGAAGGCGCTGACGCAATGGTGAAAGCGGCCAATGTCCGCCTTATCGGAAAAGAGTATTCAGGAGGCGGCCTGGTCATTATTAAGATAGTCGGCGAAACGGGGGCAGTCAAAAGCGCCTTGGCCGCTGGCGCCTCGGCAGCAGAAAGGGTTGGAGAATTGCTGAGCACACATATTATACCCCGCCCTGATAGTTCAGTTGAAGATTTTCTGATTTATGGCGGAGAAGAAAAGACAGCTCCCATCGATGTCCAGGATGACGAACAGCTTGATAAATTAACTGTCAGCGAATTGCGCAAATATGTGCGCCAGATTGACACTGGACTGAGCGGCAGAGAGATATCAGCAGCCACTAAAGAGAGCTTGCTGGAGATTATCCGCAAAAAGCGCTGATTCATTACATCAGATTTATCAGCCGTTATTTAGCAGCTTCTAATCGTTAGGTAATTCCCTATATCCTAATATTTTCTAATCTATGGAGAGATTTCGTATTATATTATTTGGGAAATGAGAGGCAAGGTATGAAAAATAATCAGACCCTTCTAAAATTAGTCATCATAATGCTGTTCTCGCCAATTATCGCTTTTTCACAATTTGGCAAAAATAAAGTGCAGTATGAGCAATTTGTGTGGAATTATATACAAAGCGCCCATTTTGATATCTTTTATACAGATGACAACAAGGCTTTGGCAGAATACACCGCATCAGAAGCCGAAAAAGCCTACTTGAGCATAAAACAGCTTCTGAACTGGCCTTTGCAAAAACGCTACACAATTATCGTGTATGACAGTCACAATGCCTTTCAGCAGACAAACGTTATCTATGAATATATGCCTGAAGGCATAGGTGGGGTCACAGAGCTTTTTAAAAACCGAGTTGTCGTGCCCTTTGACGGAAGCTACCGCGACTTGCGGCACGTGCTCCACCACGAGCTGGTTCACGCGGTTATGAACGATATGTATTATGGCGGCAATATTCAATCATTGGTATCTGGAACCGTCACACTTAAAATACCTGGATGGCTAGCCGAAGGCACCTGTGAATATGAAAGTCTTCGCTGGGACGTCCAGACCGATATGTTTATACGTGATTACGCCTTTAACGGACGTTTTATGCCAATGGAATATTTAAGCGGCTATTATACCTACAAAGCTGGCCAGTCAATATTTCGCTTTATCGATGAAGCGTATGGCTACGAAAAATTAACTGAGTTTTATACCAGCCTGAAAAGCACCCATAATGTAAACCGCTCGATTCGCCGTGTGTTTAAAATGTCTTCAGAAGAGTTAAATAACGCCTGGTATCAATATTTAAAGAAAGAATTTTGGCCTGACGTAGAGCTTGCTGATGATATTTCTAAAAGCGCAGTACGGCTGACTGACCATATTGAGATCGGGAATAGTCAGAATGTCAGTCCTGCCATATCACCTAATGGTTCAGAAATCATCTTTCTGAGTGACAGAAACGGCTATGCAGACATCTACAAAATGAATGTAGAAGATGGCAGCGAGGTGAAAAAGATTGTAAGTGGACAGCGCAAGGCCAGCCTTGAAGAGCTGAAATGGCTCAGCCCTGGCATCAGTTGGAGCAGCGATTCAAAACACTTTGTATTTGCCGCAAAAAGCGGGCGCCACGATGCTCTGGTCATCGTCAACAGTAAAACAAAGAGGCAGCGGCTGATTCAGATAAAAGAACTAAGGGGAATATTCTCTGTGGCCTGGCATCCTAACAAAGATATTATCGCCTTTGAAGGCAACACTGGAACTCAAAGTGATATTTTTATCTATGATATCCGCAAAAAAACCTTATCAAATATTACAAATGATGCCTACTCAGATAAAAATCCCAGTTGGTCGCCTGATGGGAAAAAAATACTCTATGTCAGTGAAAGAGAGCGCATCAGCGCCTATCATCCAGAGCGGCATCCAATGCAATATGATATATTTGAAATTGATCTTCAGAGCCGGATAAAAACCGAAATCACTCACAGCAACTGGGATGAAAACTATCCCCTATATGATCCAGCGGGGAGAGGCATACTTTTCACCAGTGATGAAAGCGGCATTCAAAATGTGTATGTTAAAAAAGGAAACGAGGCCGCCTATCCAATAACAAATATTCTTGGGGGAATTTTTCATCTGGACATTGACCGCAGCGGAAAAACCCTAGTCTTTTCAGCATTCGAAAAAGGTGGCTGGGATATCTACCGAATGAGCAATCCCCTGGAAATGGTGCAGCTCACACTGAAAAAGACAAAATTCCGTCAGATGGAAGCGACCCTGATCAGCAATGCTCGCACCTCAGCTCCCATCACGGCTGACCTTGCCGCCGACAGTGCCAACACAATAGCCACAATGCATGAAACACCTCAAGCAGAGCTTAATGACAACTTCAATAAATATGTCTTTATGCCCCAATATCGCGATGCTATGGCATCTATAAGCAGCACCGATACAGTAAAGCTGGACACCATCACCATAATGACCCCTGAAGGCGAATACTTCGACCATAAATACAAGACCAAATTCAGTCTGGACCTGGTGGACAGCCAGATGGGATACTCCACATTTTACGGATTTCAGGGAATGGCAGCATTTCTTTTCAGTGATGTGATGGGAGACCATCAGATAGCCATCAGCACAGAGCTATACATCGATCTGAATAACAGCGATTATGCACTGAGCTACTATTATCTGAAGCGGCGAACTAATTTCGGGATCAGTTATTT
>DSDE01000396.1 GCA_011049095.1 Fidelibacterota bacterium | reverse complement strand
CAATTAATATAGTGATTTCACAATAATTATTAAATAATAATATTATTGCTGCATCACTTGTTTTCAATTTTTACCATTTTTTTTGGGTCAATATATTTGTCAAAGTCAGCTTCAGAGAGTAAACCCAGAGCGAGACAAGCTTCTTTTAGGGTTATATTTTCATCGTGAGCTTTTTTTGCAATTTTAGCAGCATTATCATAGCCGATATAAGGATTCAGTGCAGTCACCAGCATCAGGGAATTTTGCAGATGCTTATGGATTATTGTGAGATTTGCTTTTGCATCTGCAAGTAATCGGTCATTAAAACTGCGAATGGCATCTGCCAGTAAGTTGACAGACCTAAGGAGGTTTTGTATAATCATTGGCTTAAAGACATTAAGCTCAAAATGGCCTGACATACCACCCACATTGATAGCAACGTCATTGCCGATGACTTGAGCGCAAACCATTGTCAGAGCTTCAGCCTGGGTCGGATTAACTTTGCCCGGCATAATAGATGATCCTGGTTCATTTGCAGGAATAATCAACTCGCCGATGCCAGCTCTTGGCCCGCTGGCCAGCATTCTGATATCATTGGCAATTTTCATACAAGCTGCAGCAATAGATTTTAATGCCCCGCTGGCTGATACAGCGGCATCGTTGGCAGCTAAAGCTTCAAATTTATTAGGTGCGCTGACAAATGGCAGTCCAGTGAGTTTACAAATGATGCCTGCGCTTTCTTCTCCAAAAGAATCAGGGGCATTAAGACCGGTTCCAACAGCCGTTCCTCCCAGCGCCAGTTCAGCAAGATGGGGCATCGTCGCTTCTAATGCTTTAATACCATGAGCTATTTGGGAAGCATACGCGCTAAACTCCTGCCCCAATGTCAATGGTGTGGCATCCATAAAATGGGTGCGGCCGATTTTTATTATCTCTCTGAATTCATTTACCTTATTTTGAAGTGTTTTATGGAATAGCTTTAGCGATGGCAGCAATTTGTCGGTGATGGCTTTTAGGGCTGCAATGCTCATAGCTGTTGGGAATGTATCGTTTGAAGACTGAGACAGGTTTACGTCATCGTTTGGATGCAATATTTTTTTATTATCGCTAAGCAAGCCGCCGCTGAGCACATGCGCCCGATTTGCAATGACCTCATTTAGGTTCATATTGGTCTGGGTGCCAGAACCGGTCTGCCAAACCACCAGGGGAAATTCATCGTCCAGTTTGCCATCTAAAATTTCATCGCAAACTTTGATTATCCATTGGCATTTCTCTTCTGAGAGAACCTTCAATCTGGCATTGGCAATGGCCGAAGCTTTTTTTACAATAGCCAAAGCATAAATCACTTCTCTGGGCATTTTTTCTGCGCCAATGGGAAAATTCTCAAGACTGCGCTGGGTCTGGGCGCCCCAGTAGCGTTCAGCAGGGACTGCTATTTCCCCAAGACTGTCTTTCTCAATGCGGGTTCTCATCTGCTATTCCCCATCTTTATTGCGAATATAGCGTTTAAAGGTAAAATCCTCATATTTTTGCTCCTCTGCACAAAGCCATTGACGCCAGTCTATTGACGGAAAAAATGTATCGCCTTCATAAGCGCCAAAGATATGTGAGATGGCCAGCTCATCGGCTATGGGCAAAGCTGCGGTAAAGATCGCAGCGCCGCCAATAATAAAAATTTTACCCTCATACTGCCTTGCGGCGGCAAGAGCCTTTTCCAGCTCAGTGAAAACTGAAACACCTGTCGCAGGGGATAAAGTTTTGCTGACAACAATATTTTTCCTGTGGGGGAGGGCTTTCCCGATGGACTCAAATGTTTTACGGCCCATAATTACGGTCTGGTTAATGGTCATAGATTTAAAAAGCTTCAGGTCTTGAGGTATATGCCATGGCAATTGACCATTTTTCCCAATAAGTCCATTTTCAGCAATAGCTGCTATCAGGATGAGCCTGCTCAAACAGCCACCTCGAATTTCAGGCGGGGATGACTCTGATAATCAATTAAGTGAATATCTTCAAAAGTCAATTCAAGAATCGGTTTGCAGGCTATGGCGATTTTAGGTAAAGGGAGAGGCTGTCTTGAACATTGTTTTTTGATTGTTTCAATATGATTCTCATAAATATGAGCATCGATGATAGTATGGGCAAAGACGCCTGGCTCAAATCCCGTTTCCTGGGCGATAATCATAGTCAGCAGCGCATAGGCAGCTAAATTGAAGGGAATGCCCAGGGCAATATCACCGCTGCGCTGCGTCAGATGGCAATTCAATCGCTTACCAATAACACTAAAAACAAAAGTATAATGACAGGGCGGCAGTTTGCTTTCGGCGGCATTGGCGGGATGCCATGCTGAAACGACCATTCTACGGCGATTTGAGGTGGCTGGATTCTCTTTAATCTCCCGAAGGGTATCTAAGACAAAACGAATCTGGTCAAAAACGGGCTGGCCGGTTTCCGGATCATTCCACACCCAGCGAGCGCCCCAGTTTTCCCTTTCCAGGCTTGCATTTGGCATGGGAAAACGACGCCAGAAACGTCCGTATGCTGTTTCAAGATGCCCCTCTTTATCAGCCCATGCATTCCAAATTGCAGTTTTTTTCTGCAGATTACGAATATGCGCTTCGCCGCTGAGATACCAAAGGAGCTCGTGAACCATACTGTTAAAAAACATCTGTTTCGTCGTCAGGAGGGGATATCCTTCCTGGAGATTTACACGATAGGAATATGCAAAAACAGTTAGCGTGGCCACACCAGTGCGATTGACTTCTCGAACACCATTTTTTAAAACATAATCAACAAGGTCTAAATATTGCTTCATAAGCGATCCGTGTTCAGCTCCTAACCATCAGCATTCATGGCAATTCATTCAGATAGCGGGGCAAATCAGCCAACCGGACAAATTCCACCGCGATATGATCCAAATTGTTAAAATCAGCCACACTCATTTCCAGTTCATAGCTACTGACGTGAGGCACATTGTTCAGATACATCTGAATATCTATATTGGATGCAGTGAGCACCATCAACTGACGAAACTGGTTCGTTTTACTAATTGGAATGCTCCTAATCTTTGGCAGTGTATCGGCAAAATATTTTTCATCTATAAAAATATGTCGGGATTGGCTGTGGCGGTTAATTAATTTCACAACGGCAATAATACGGTAATCGCCTCGCTGAATGTCGCGGCGGAGCTGGAAAGGTATATCAGAAAACTTAGCGGTGTAGGCGTGAAAATCGTAGCTCTCCTCCCTATTCCGTACTGATCTGAATGGCACGAGCTCGATTATATCTTCAATAAGCTCTTTTTTAAGACGGTATTCAATTTCAAAGCGAACGCTCAGGAGACCCGGATTATAAGGGTAGGATTTTATTTGCGGTTCGGCAATTTCAGCGATATAGGGATTAGAAAGGACGTTAAAGAGGGCATTTTTAATAATGGCACGGTTATCGAGGGCCAGCTCCAGGTCTGTGCTTGCTTCTGTATTATGCAATTTTCGGTAATAGACATTTTGAAATTGCCCCTGATCTTTGCTCATACGGCGCAGAGAATCAATCTCAAATTGGGCTTTGCCAATATGCCCGGAAAGCTGCTCGATTTCATCGCGAACTGCTTGCATTGTCGTTTCATCTATATCAAGCCGGCTGATTTCGGGTGTTTTGTCGAGAATATCGGCTGGCAGCGTTTTAAGCTTGAGAATATCAGCGAGGCACTGAATCAAAATATCTCCCCCTTGAGAAAGCTGGGCGAGGGCAAATGAGCAATTTCCTATACCAAGCGACTTATACGTGCTTGTATT
>DSDE01000039.1 GCA_011049095.1 Fidelibacterota bacterium | reverse complement strand
GACCAACAAATAAACCCGCTGAATCCAGATGATAAATCATTGACTGAGTATAAAAACTTACCAACAAAATAACAAGATTTTATTCACTAAAAAGCGCTGCTTTCCCCATCCCCTTTTGTGTATTAATGCAAGTAAATAGGGGCTAATAACTTGTGCAAGAAAAGGTCATTTTTTACCTGTTTTTGCTATTCACCATAAACACAAAAAGCCCGCAAGGTCTTAATCTTACGGGCTTTATATCTTGTGGCCCGGGGCGGAATCGAACCACCGACACAGGGATTTTCAGTCCCCTGCTCTACCGGCTGAGCTACCAGGCCACGCTTTCAAAAAGCCTGCGAATATAGAGCAATAAATTAACACAGTCAAGTAGAATATCAGGAAAAAATCCCTTAACTTTATCGGAATGAAAAATAAGAGGCAGACATGGATCAAATGATTGACACTTTGATGAGCAACCCATTGTACATAGGGATAGCCGTCATTATCGCCGTAATTATTGTATTTGGATTTATCAAGCGTCTCTTTAAGCTGGTGGGACTGATTATCGTCATAGCTGTGGGATATGGAATTTATCTTTATATGACGGACCCGAATCCGGCTGAAACTTTGAAGCGCCAGGCCAGAGAAGTGACAGAACAGGGGAAGCAGGTTTGGCAAGATACGGAAGGACTGCGCCAGGAAGCCGGCGATCAGGTGAAAAAAACTGTGGAAAAGGCCAAAGAAGAGCTGGATAAGCAGAAATAGCTTTCCATTTTATGAAAAAGCCTGGCTGGATTACGTTGCGGCTGAGCGCTTTTCGTTTTTCTCTTTGATTTTGAGGCGAATATTTTGCAGTGGCAGGCTTTTCGAGGTGTATTCGGTATAAATCGTGCTATTCAGCAGCAGCGGGTCTGTGTCAAAGGGAAGTCCGCAGCGAGTCCACTCCCGCGTGCCGGGTATGGGTGAAAAAGCGGCCAGACTAATCATGGCTCCGCTATCATAAACAAAGTCAATTGCTTCCAGAACTTCGGCTTCGGTCTGACCGGGAAGCCCCGCCAGTAGATAAGTGATTATTT
This sequence comes from Fidelibacterota bacterium, assembly GCA_011049095.1. Lineage (GTDB taxonomy): Bacteria > Fidelibacterota > Fidelibacteria > Fidelibacterales > DSDE01 > DSDE01. The sequence goes on along the minus strand of DSDE01000039.1, from coordinate 2,728 downwards.
CATCAGACTGATAGCCGGCAAGGTGCAAGTTCTTTATGGCATTTTGGTATTGCTGGCGAGTGACTTTGGCGCTGATATCGTTCAGACGATGGGGATTGATGGTTTCCAGGCTGAGACGGGGTGATTCAAATCGTGCTGTCGCCATCATTTCAGCTAATTGGGGCGTTATCTCTTTGGCAAAAAGTCCATTGGGGGTATGAAAATGGACTTTTCCAAAACGAGCGGCGGCTTTTTCTAAAAAAGGTATAATAAAATCATGCGGCTTGTAAAAAAGGGCATCATCAAAAAAGACAAAGTGAGTCAGCTTTTTTTCGAGAATGGCAAATTCCAGATCAGCCAGCAGAGCTTCTGGGGAAAAGCGATGAAATTGGGGATTGAGAATGCGTGTGGCGCAAAATGAGCAATTGAAGGGGCATCCGCGACTGGCAAGCAGGGGAAAAAATTGCATTTCCGGGTAAAAACTCCAGACAGCGCGCAGATGAGGAGAAAGGGGTTTGGGCGGATCATTGCGGTGAAAGGTCTCATTGAGCCACTGCAGCAGGGGAATTTCTCCGGCGCCGCTGATGAGGAGGTCGGGCTGAATATTCTCAAAAGCGTGCTGCGGCATCAGCGAGGCATAAATACCACCCAAAATCAGCGGCACTTGTGGAAACCGCTTCCTCAAGAGCTGAGCCGTTTCCTGGACGCCGGTGTACCAGTAGCTCATATGTGAGCTGAGAATGATGGCATCAGGCGGCGTCATTTTTTCCAGAACAGCCTGCACATTCTCAAAAGGGGCGCCGTAGCGGCTGAATTTTCTTGGAATGAGGCGCAGAACTTCCGGTTTGGAAAGCGCTTCTTTGTGAAAATGTCCCCGTCCGTCGGCTTTGTTTTGCTTTTTCAGCTTTTCAGAATAGTCCCATTGGGGATTGAGGCGGTCCAGAAGGTCGAGAATCTCGATTTCGTAGCCATAATGGCTGAGATATTCTGCAAGATGAAGCAGGCCCAAGGGTTTATACCACAAATCGTAAGCGGCAAAATCGTGTATCCAAGGATTGACCAAAAGGAGGCGGGGCATAAAATTTTTATGAGGTCAGGGACGCAGCGTTTCGATCCAGATGGCCAGTTTTGAAATGCCTTCGGGTGAATTGAGATCGATGGATTCAATAGGCTGATTGCGTACGATCTGATGGAGCTGGCCAATGAAAAAATAGGCGCTGTCAAATTTTCCCAAAGCAAAATAGCTGGCGCTGGCGCTGGCGTAAATATCTTTATAATCGCTGAGGCTTTTATCGTCGCTCAGACTCAATTGCCAGCGATTATTTTCGGTGAGCAAACGTGCGCCATCACTGGCGGAGCGCTGCCAGTGGCCGGTGGCATGATTGACCAGGCAGCGACCGGCAAGCATATCAAAAAAGGCAGGCTGATAGACGTAGAAATAATTTGAATCGGGCGCTTGGCTGTAAATAAGAAGTCCTTCATTGAAAAATGTATTGGCCGAATCGGGGCGATTGAGGAGCGCAGAGGACCAACCGGCGCCATTATAGCCGTCAACGTGGCTGCTGTCAGTCTCGATGGCGCTAAGAAAATAACTTAAGGCCTGATTGAGGCTGCCTTGGGAGAAATAATCCCAGCCGAAATCGCAGTAGTCCAGACTGCTAACGAAATATTTTTCACGGCAACTGCTAAAAAGGAGCAGAATAAGGACGCTGAGCAATGTGAATTTCTTTTTCATCTTTATCTCTCCTATTTCAGCAGAACCATTTTCATTGTTTTGATGGCGCCATTGCCGGTGACCAGCTTGACAAAATAGACACCGCTGGCAATCTGCTGGCCGTAATGATTGAGGCCGCCCCAGCGCCATTCGTAATGACCAACACTAAGGTAGCGGTCGGTGATGGTGGCGACTTTCTGGCCGCGGATATTATAGATATGAACGGCGACCCGCTGACCCGGCCCATCGAAAAATCCCAGATCAAAGGGTATAACCGTATTGTAATTAAACGGGTTGGGATAGTTTTGAGAAAGCTTGGTTTCTTCGGGCACGACAATATTTTTCTCACCAATTTTGTAGAAGCCCTGCATTTCTGCCCAGGCGATGAGGCGGTCTTCTTTTTGAAGTGTGGGCAATTCCCGCCAAATTTCGCCATCGGCTGAGAACCAAATGGCGTCATCGCGCTGATGTTTAATCTGGACGAGGGGCGCTTTTTCAAAAGGCGTGCCAGGCACACCGATACAATAGCTGCCCGATTTGATTTCCGGTGAGAAAAGGGTAGAATCTATCATAATGAGATGTCTGTCTCGCTGAACAGCGCCGCTTTTGGCCAGAATAGAGAAATTGCTTCCAGGTTCGGTGGCAGCCCATTCACTGCCGGCCTTGGCAAAAGCAACGCTCATTTCGCGGGAGATTTCCATTTCACCGGCAAAGCTGTAGGTTTTAGCTTTCAAGCTGTATTGCCGTAGGCTAATCTCCTTTTTCCCGATGTAGGTGTAGGTGTCGGGCCGGCTGATTTCCTGAAGCTCATTATTGATATAGAATTCTAAGGAATCAATCTGCCCCAGACTGTCATTGAGTATAAATTCAAAATATCGATCCAGAACTGGATTCTGGAAAACGGAGATAGTAATTTTGCCAGGATTGACGATGAGCAGCTCAAAATAGAAAGTAATTTGTGGTTTGACAGGATCATTGGTGATGATTTTCAGGGAATCACGAGTTATTCCCAAAGGCAGCGTATGAGTATTGATG
>DSDE01000294.1 GCA_011049095.1 Fidelibacterota bacterium | reverse complement strand
GGATATGTTTAAAGATGATAGTGAGCTCATTGTGGAGGGTATCTTTGATGGACAAACGGTTCACGCCGACCTGCTGATAGCCAAATGTGCTTCAAAATATGAAACTGAGCACGTTCACGATGACTCAACAGCCCGTAGTAAAGAAGCCTAAAATTTAATCATAAGGAAATGATATGATTCAAATTGGAACTTTAACAATGCAGACCGCTTTTGCCCTTGTCGGTATGGGTCTCCTCCTGGAAATACTTGGTATCTGGCAGCGGCGCAACGATTTGATAACAATTGGTATTCGTACGATTTATGCACTCTTTTTTTTGCTGACTGTCAGCAATATTGCGCTGGTTTTTGAGTTGATGCGGGATAATTTTCGTCTGGAATATATCGCCAGCTATAGCAGCAAAGCCACGCCGCCGCTTTATAAATTTACCGCGCTCTGGGGCGGGCAGGCTGGTTCACTGCTCTTTTGGAGCTGGGTGCTGGCTGCTTTCTCGGCTTCAGCTCTATGGATAGCCAGAAAACGCGATAATACACTGGTTCCCTATGCTGCTGCGATTTTTGCATTTGTGCTTCTCTTTTTTACTTTAATGATTAATTTTTATACGAATCCCTTTGAGCTTTTGCCGCCGGATATCATTGTGCCTGATGGGCGGGGACTCAATCCGCTGCTGCAGAATATCGGAATGGCGATCCATCCCCCGTTGCTTTATATTGGCTATATCGGATTTGTGGTCCCTTTCGCCTTTGCGATGGCGGCGCTTTTTACTGGGCGGCTTGATAATCTCTGGCTTAATTCGACTCGTAACTGGACCCTTCTCAGTTGGCTTTTTCTGACACTGGGCATCGTCGTCGGTATGATTTGGGCCTATGTGGAGCTAGGCTGGGGCGGTTACTGGGGCTGGGACCCGGTGGAAAATGCTTCCCTGATTCCATGGCTGACGGCTACGGCGTATATTCACAGTGTCATTATTCAGCAAAAGAAAGATATGTTTAAAATCTGGAACCTCCTGCTGGTAATTATAACTTTCCTGCTGACGATTCTGGGTACATTTATCACCCGCAGCGGTCTGATTAGCTCTGTGCATGCATTTGGTGAAAGTGAGATAGGTTATCTCTTTCTCAAATTTATGGCGCTTATCACGATTGTCTCGCTGGCATTTTTCTTTATAAATCTGAAAAAATTAAGGTCAACCCGGCATTTGGAGTCGCCTCTCAGCCGAGAAAGCAGCTTTCTCCTGAATAATATCATTTTGCTGGCGATGGCTTTTGCAGTGCTTTATGGCACCTTGCTGCCTACTTTTACGGAATTGATTCATAGCGCGAAAATAACGGTAGGCCCGCCTTTTTTTAATAAAATCAATATTCCCATAGGGCTGGCACTTCTGGCGCTTATGGCTTATGCGCCTCTTTTTGCCTGGCGCCGCATCTCGGTTAATGGATTTCTGAAAAAGGCGCTTATTCCCACAGCTATTTCGCTCGTTTTGCTGATAGTTTTACTAATTTTTACTAAGGTGCCTTTTTATGCAGCATTGACTTATGCCCTATCACTGCTGACTTTTGCCGTTGTTTTTGTCGAAATCGGTAAAGGTGTGCACGTCTGGATGGGTCAGGGGCTAAGCTGGACCTCTGCCTTATTTACGCTGGTAGGCCGGAATCGTCGCCGATATGGGGCTTTTCTAGTTCATATCGGTGTGGTGCTGATGTATATTGGCTTTAGTGGCGCTGTCTGGAATGAGGAGATCGAAGGTGCGGTGAAAAAAGGTGAATCAATGGCCATAAATGATTATCGAATCACTTTCATTGAGCCAATGGTTTTCAACCGTGCTGACCATAACGTGAAAAGCGGGCGTTTTCTTGTGGAAAAAGATGGCAAAGCCATCGGCACCCTCATTCCCGAAAAAAGATTTTATGCAAAACGGAATCAATACAACAGCGATGTGTCGGTTATTACACGCCTGAGCCGTGATATCTACCTGGTTTTAGCTGATTTGCGCGGTGACACAGCCTCGGTGAAAATCCTCATTAATCCACTTGTCCTTTGGATCTGGATTGGTTCAGGTCTGATGACTATCGGCACCGTGATTGCTATCTGGCCTCGTCGGCATAAAAAAGGAAAGGAGTGATTCAATGGATTCGACATTTGGAATACTAATCAGTCTGGCTGCCATTGTCTTTACTTTTTTACCACTATTGCGAAAAGGAAAAACAATAAGCCCTGTGGATCGCCTTCACCGAAATCGGGAGAGTCTCGAATTTGATTTGGAAAACCTGGAGACTCATCTCCGTGAGCTGGAATTTGATTTTAAAATGGGGATTCTGGATTCTGAGGATTATAAGGAGTCAAAAGGTGAAGTGCAGCAGCAAATTGATACGATTCATAAAGAGCTGACAGGGGAAAAGGATAGTAAAAAAACGCTGAGTTGCCCAAGCTGCGGCGCGGCGGTGAAAGCTCATAACAAATTTTGCAAAAGTTGCGGGCATCCCCTCAAATAGATTAAAATGCTTGAATTAATTAAGGTCTCCAAACAATTTGGCTATTTTCAGGTTTGGAATAATCTGAATCTTTCTTTGCAGCCTGGAGATGTTTGTACAGTTTTTGGCCGCAATGGCGCCGGTAAAACAACACTCCTGAAATGTATTGCCGGCCTAAGCAAGTTTTCTTCCGGAAAAATTAGTTATTTTGGCGCAAATCGCGCCGAAAGAAGACTCCACGGTCGGGTTGGCTACTTGGGTCACGCTGCAATGCTTTATGGCGACCTGAGCGCCCTGGAAAATCTTTTTTTTATTGCTCGACTCTATAAGTTAAAGAAAAACAAAGCTGAGCTTTTGACGGCTCTAGTTGATTCGGGTCTGGGAGAATGGACTCAGATTCCGGTAAAGACCTTTTCTCGGGGAATGATACAACGGCTGGCCTTATGCAAAACACTGCTAACCGAGCCTGAGATTATCTTGCTGGATGAGCCCTTTACCGGGCTGGACGAAAGCGCCATTCACCATACAGAAAAGCTGATTGCCGAGCTTCAGACAAAGAGTCGTATTGTTATATTAGTGACGCATGATCTGGCTTTGGGTTATAAGGCGGCCAACAGGCTCTTTATTTTGTCGCCGGGTCAAAATAAAATGCTGAACAAAGCAGAGATATCCTATGATATATTCAGAAGCTTGGTGCTGGAATCCTATGAAAAGGAAAGTCTGTGAAAGCTCTGCTTTGGAAAGACCTGCTGCTGGAATGGCGCAATAAAGATGCTTTTGTGGCGATGCTGGCTTTTACGCTGCTAGTTTTCCTCCTTTTTAGTTTTGCAGTGGACAGCATACCACGACTCCTTAAAGAGATTGCTCCCGGAGCAATGTGGATTAGCTATCTTTTTGCCGGGACCATCGGCTTTAATCGTTTGGCTTTCAGCGAGAAAGAAAATGCGGCATTTAGTTCTGTCCTGCTTTCGCCCCTTGATCATAGTCTGATTTATCTTTCCAAAACAATTGTCAGTCTCATTTTAATTTTTACTGTTGAGCTCATCAGTCTGCCAGTTCTTGCCTTTTTCTATAATATTGATTTTTGGAAAGATTTGCCATCCTTGCTGCTGGTGCTATTATGCGCTTCTGTAGGAATGGCAGCTATTGGCACGCTTTTCTCAACGATGCTGGTGAATATTCGTATGAAAGACCTGCTAATGCCGCTGCTGAGCTTTCCCCTGCTGACGCCGCTGCTGATTGCTGCCGTCTCGCTGACAAAAGCAGTGATAAATGGCGATGGCTTTTCTGGTCAGTGGCTACAGATGATAATTACCTATGATG
>DSDE01000382.1 GCA_011049095.1 Fidelibacterota bacterium | reverse complement strand
TGTAAGTATAGAGGATGTCACAATTATGAAAAAAACTACTTATCCTCCCCAAGGCATTCTCACTGACAATGAAATAATTTTCGGTAAGAATTCAATCCTGGAATTCTTGCGAAATAACGGGAATTTAAACAAGCTATTGATATTAAATTCCATTCATCGTGATGCCAAAATTGATGAGATACTCCAAATTTGTCAGAAGAAGCGCATCCCCTATAATTTTGTGCCGCGGGAAAAACTTCACAGCATCTCCAATACCGATAGTCATCAGGGTATCATTGGCTACAGATCGCCTTACCCCTATCACGAACTGGAGCCATTTCTCGAAAGTCTAAGTGCAATAAAGTATCCCATCCTCCTGATACTTGATGAAATTCAGGATCCCCATAATTTCGGCGCCATCATCCGTACTGCCGTTGCAGCCAATGTCCAAGGCGTTATCATCAGTAAACACCGTTGCGTGCCTGTCACACCCACAGTCGTTAAAACCTCAGCCGGTCTGATTCAGAATATGCCTGTTGTGCGGGTTACGAACATTATCCAGACAATTCAGACAATAAAAAAGAGGGGATATTGGGTTTACGGCACCTCTCTTAATACCAAAACCGACTGGAATAGCGGACGCTATGACATACCACTTGCACTAATTATGGGCAGTGAAGGAAAAGGTCTTTCCAAGGGTGTGGAGAAGCACTGTGATGAACTTGTGAAGATTCCAATGCCCGGTCCTGCCGAGAGCCTCAATGTATCTATCAGTACTGCCTTAATGCTTTTTAAAATCAATGAAAAGCGGAACTCATCCCTTCCGCTTTAAAACAGCAAAATAGAACCCATCTGTGTCATAGAGATGTGGCAATAATGTATAGCCTGGTCCCTTTCCTTTTTGCAGGTCAATCCGAAATTCTCTAAGAGCTTGAAGCTCATCTAAAATCTCAAACTGCTGGTGCTCATTTAAAAATTTGATAAGCTGTCCTTCATTTTCCTCATATAAAAGGCTACAGCTTGAATAGACAATTCGACCTCCAGGCCTGACCAGCCTTGCCGCATCACGCAATATAAATTTTTGATTTTTCTTAAAATATGATAGTTGATCCGGTTTAAGGCGAAATTTATCATCTGGATTTCGCCTAAATACACCAGTACCACTGCAGGGTACGTCAATAAGCACCAGGTTCGCCTCTGACCGGTACTGGTCAAGCACATATTGGTAATCCAGAATCGTAACATTTCCAAAATTAGCACGCTTCAAGCGTTTTTTGAGATCTTTCATTCGCTTTTTTATTTTGTCTGTAGCAATAATATTTTCTTTATTATTCATTAATGCTGCCAAGTGCATTGTTTTTCCGCCGGCTCCAGCGCATAGATCAATAACTAATTCTCCCGGTTTTGGTCCAGCGGCAAAGGCAATTAGCTGGCTTCCTTCATCTTGGATTTCCACAATTCCATCCTGATAAATCTCCCATTGTCTTACAGGAGCAAATGAGGGTGCTCGCCAAGCCCCAGGCACCAGCTTTCCCACTGATAAGCCATATTTTTGAGGCCACTGCTCTGCTTCCAGATGATCTCTTTGCTGCCTCAAATGAATATCAGCCGGTTTCGCCAGCGATTCAACAATCTTCTCAGCTACATCTTTTCCCCATTGGGCAGAAAACTTTTCCCAAAGCCAGTCAGGAATAGAATATCTAATTTCTGATCGCTCGTGAGCAGGAATCTCAATTGCCTGAACAATTGGCCATAGCTCATATAATAGGTCTTTTTGCTTGAAAGTGAGATTCACCCTGTCACCATTCATCAGACGATAGGCAAGAAGCGCAAACAAAGTGGCTGTCTCTTGATTTTTAGTAAAAATCCCTAGATTTTCATCGAGTTTTAATATGTGTGAAAGCAATCGAAAATGACGAATAATGTAATAAATATGATCACCAATTATCCTCCGGTCTTTCACTCCCAAATGTCTCTTTTGCCTATAGTACTCAGCCAGTGAGAGGTGTAATGGCGCTGAAAAGTCATAGGTAGATATAAATTCTGCCGTATGCTGTAAAATCAAAGGATGATTCATCTTCGTTTTGCTTTTCTTTGTTGTCTAATAACCGGTTTTTTTTCACTTGCAGCCAAAGCAGGCAAACTTTCAGCGAGGGAATGGGATTCAAACACCGAATTGTAGGCACTCCTTGCTCTGGAAAAATATTGATTTACTCTAAATTGTACGTCACGTGTACTAACTTGATTTCCTGTAATATCATCACGGCAAGATTCAGCGTCGGCGGGAAACTCCTGCTCCGATACCTGCTTTACTATTTGTTGAATATCAATTGTGTCTGCAGCTCGCGCCAAGGTATATCGCTGCATTTGACCCGCATCAGGAATCAGTACGCCAAGCTCATAAAGGAAATTTGCAAGCTCATAAAGCGCCTCAACCCGCACTCGTATTCGCTGTGCAATCTGCTCTATAGGCGGTATCTCCTGACCACGGCGAAACGCATCATAAATATGGAATAAAAGCGAAACTGCCAGATATGCTTTAGAATGAACAGGCTCATCATCCCCATCTTCCTCTTCCTGGCGCAGTAATGTGTAATGCTGATAGATATAACTAATCTCTGCGCCCAATAAAATGATTATCCAAGTAACAAATACCCAGAAAAAGAAAAGGGGAACTGTGGCTATCTGTTTATAGAAATTGGTGACAGTGCCGACTCTGATTACGTACTGATAAAAACCTCTTTTAGATATTTCCCACAAAAGGGCAGAGACCAAACCGCCAACTGCAGCCGACCGCACTTTCACTCGTGTAGATGGCAGAAAAACAAAAAAGAGCGTATAAGCAACAAAACTGACAGTAAATGGAATCAAGTGATCATAAACAATTCGCAAAACAAGCCACTTCTCTGTCAGTGTGGCAATAAAGCTATCTGCCGGAGATAAAATATCTGCAATCCAGATACTGGCCAAGATTAAAAAAGGAGACGTTGTAAGCACAACCCAAAATGCCGTTAGCTTTTGAAAAAATCCTCGTGTTTCCGTGACACTCCAAATATGATTAAAAACGCGCTCTGCCGTTATCAATACACCCATACTTCCCAAAATCAAACCCAGAATTGCTACTAAATTGATCAACCCTGATCGAGCGCCAATGAATATTGTTGGAGAAATATAATCAATGATTATTTCAGATAATTCGGTTTGAAATTCCGGGGCTACAAATGGTAAAACTGTATTCTGGATATACTGGTGTATTTCTTTGTCAATGCCCAGCACATTGGCAATACTTAAAAATAAAACCAGCAGCGGGATCATTGACAAAATCATCACATAAGAAAGACTTGCCGCCCTCTCAATGCAGAAGTCGCGATTAAACTTTCTCAGGGCAAGTATAAAAATATGGCTCCATCTAGCTACAAGAAATGGAACGGTCCCCTCTTTTTCCTTGCTGCTTTGATTGATATAATTTGCGAGACGAAGACGCCATTTTTTAGCATAGAGCAGCAGTTGCTTCAATCGGCTGCTGGTGGTGCTTGATTCCTCGGGACTTTGATTCATAGGTAAGTCTAAGTATTTTTTCCCAAAAAACAAAAGCGGAATAAAAAAAAGATGGACAAGCCGACAAAACAAAGTTCATACTTAAACTCACTTGAAAATGCATTGACACGCCAATTAACAATGAACTGTCTAATCTATTACTCAAAAAGACTATGTTTTTGCGCCATGGCTTATCTATCGTGATAAAATGATAATGATTTCATAAAATATTTTGAAAATTCTTTTACTGGTGTCCAAGTTATATTATCTTTTAATACACTTATTAGATATTATAGTATTCTTAT
>DSDE01000478.1 GCA_011049095.1 Fidelibacterota bacterium | reverse complement strand
ACTGCAGGCCCGTATTCTTTCTGGGTTTCCTTAAATTGTTCTCTCCAACTGTTTTTTTCTTTGCTTGGCAAAATAGATTCCACAGCCTGAAATTTTCCATTTTCATCGCGAGTAAAATCAAGCTCCCCGCCACTGACCGTATCCGCAAGTTCGTCCCATTCAGCCTGGCTCATCTTTGCACCACTGTCTAAGTTTATCGTGGGTTCATTTTTTTGAGAATGATCAGGTTTTGGGTGCATTTCAAGCCCATCGTTTCCTGGGGCTGCAGCCTTCTGCTCCTTGCTGTGCTCTTGGCTTAATTTAGAATCTGGCTCTGGCTTTTTTTCTATACCATCAGAAATATTCTCTTCCCTTTTGACGAAATGAAATCGCTTGCTGATGGGAATATATAAGATTTCCACACGAACGACTAATGATTTGAGATCAAGATAGCGCAACTGAACAGCAAAAAAAGGACGAAACCAGTAAAGTGTCACATTAGCTGCTATATCACGATGAAGATATGAAGCTTGAAAACGAATTTTAACAGGAATAATAATCATCAGCAAAAAGACGATAAGCAAAAATAAAACAGGAAAAATAATGATTTTTAAAACTATCATCCTTTTTTCCTCCTAATTAATCGCTTCAAATAATATCCATAAAAGATACTCCATTAGACATTTGGAAGAATAGTTCATTCGCTTCCAAATGCCGGAATCAGTCGATTAAAAAGCTGGGCATCAGCCTTTATTTTTTGTTCGCTGCCAACTACACAAAAATATTCCTGGTTTATTACAGCTTCAATAAGCTCTGCAGAGCTGCGAATCATGTCGGGGCTGGCGCTCAAAATTTCATCTCTGGAGCGCTGCAGGTCTGCAGGCTGTATATTCCCCCAATAATGCATAAACGCAGCGCCGCCCTGGGCTGCAGGCGTTAGTGGCTGATCTAATTGGCTGATTGTGCCTAGTATGTATTTGCTCATCTCTCTTGGGGAAGCATCAAATTTCCGCAGATAGTCTGCAGCCTGACGATAGATATCCAAGGTATTTTTTAGGTTTGGATCGCGATATGTCAGAAAAGCGGTCTGTCCAAGACGATTGATATTAGCAAATGCGCCATAGGCGCCACCTTGGACACGGATGCGATTCCAAAGATAATCAAGCCCTAAAATCTGTTTTAATACCTGCAAAGCGCCAGAATATTTATATCCCAAACTTCTGAAATTATAACCTTGAACAATGTATTGAACATTTCCAGGAATGATAATCGCTTCATTTTTGCTTAAAAAATCCAAATTTTTAAAACCGGGTTTAGACTGTATTTCAGGGAAACTCTCTGCCAAAGCAGAAAAATAATCGCTGATAGATTCCATATCTTGTTGTGGATTGACCAGCCCGATTGTCAGGTTTGATCTGGAAAAGATTCTTTTTTTAATATTTTTAAGCTGAACTGAAATCTCTTCAAAGCGCTCTTCAAAAGTTTTTTCTAATTGGCTCAGATATTGATAAAATGAGAAGCCTGACAATAACTCTGCAAAACGCCCCGACTGACTGTAATAAGCTGAGAGGCGATTAGCAGCTACATTATGTCCTGATGACATCAATGAAAATTCGTGACTACTCTTTAATTCTCTGAGTAATTCCAGAATACGCTGCTTTTGATTAAATTGAGTGTCAAGAGCAATTTCACCCATTAGTGCTGTCATTTCTTGTGTTTTATCTAGAAGCGCTTTGCCACTGATGGTGAAACAGACGCGATGATGGTCCGGATTTTTCTCATCTGTATAAATCCCAAGAGAAAAATTGATTCCCCCGGTGTGAATATCCATAGATTTTGAAAGATCTTGATAGCTTTTTTTGCTGGTGCTCAATTTTCCTAATAGAGCGGTAAAGAGCCCTAGTAACGGTATTTCGGTCTCTTCCAATGGCGGGAGCTCAAAAAAAAGCGTGCTATAGACGATTTGATTTGTAAAGATATCGTAGTGGAGGAGCTTTTGCTTTCCCAAAGCGCCAAGAGTGGCAATATATTGTTTTGCAACGGGTTCTACATCGCTCAGTGTGAGATGGGGCAGCTTTTCCAAATCTTCTGGCCTATCGGCTCTTGACTGTCTGGCTTTTAGCTCTTTCGTTTTTTTAATGATTTCCTTGATATCTGCGTCTGAAAATTTTTCTTTTTTTCGCTGAAGCGTCTGGTGAGTTGTTTCAGCTCGCTTTTCTGCAAGGCCCGGTTCAGGTTCCATCGTCAATAGGAGACTATGTTTATTCTCAAGTAAATATTGCTGAATAAGCTGCTCAAAAAATCCGTGTTGAGCCGCAGTCCGGATTTTTTTTAATGTCTGTTCATATTCCAAATAATGAAATGGGTTGTTGGCAAAAAAGACGCCGTCCACAGCGCTGATGGCATAAACAATGCCCTTTGGAAATCCGCCAAAATCGCTTTCCCTGAGGCGGAATTCGAGACTATTCAGTGCAGCTTCAATAAGATCAGCCTCAATGCCATTTTTTTTCAAATCTGCCAGAGTATCAAAGATAATTCTCCTGAATGGTTCGCGACTTTCTAAAGGAGCATTTTTAAGGGTAATACTCCATATTGGCTGCCGAATGCCCTGCTCAAAAAGGGCATAGACATCCTGCCCCAGATTGGCCGCCAAGAGGGTGTTTTTTAGCGGAGATGCTGGTGTTCCCATTAATATTTCATTGAGAATATCGAGCCCCATCGCTGTCTCATAATTGACACTGTCACCTGTAACCCAACTGTAAGAAAACCAATTTTTAGATTCCAGAGGTTCTTCCCTGCTGATGGCATATTTCAGACTATGTACCTTTTCTTTAGAGAATGGCGCTTGCATCATCGGACCAGAAACAGCTTGCGAACGGGAAAATTGGCTCAGATAGGCGCTGTCAATAAAAGCCAAATCTGACTCAATATTGCCATTTCCATAAAGGACTATCACGCTATTGCTTGGATGGTAGCATTTTTTATGAAATTCACAAAAGCGCTCATAGGTCAGCGCGGGAATTTCCTCGGGGTCTCCTCCCGATTCTCCATTGTAGATTGTATCGGGAAAAAGAAGCGATTTTGTTTTACGCCACAAGACCTGTTCCGGGGCCGAAAAAGCCCCCAACATTTCATTATAGACCACGCCTTTTAAAGTCATTGCTTCATCAGGATTTTCGAGCTCATAATGCCAGCCTTCCTGCATAAAAATCTCGGGGTCCTGCAATAGATTTGGATAAAAGACAGCATCGAGATAAACTGTTATCAGATTCCGAAAATCTTTGGCATTAGTACTGGCAACGGGGTACATTGTCTTATCTGGAAAGGTAAAAGCATTAAGAAATGTCTTGAGGGAGCCTTTTAAAAGCTCGACAAATGGTTCTTTAGATGGATAATTCTTACTCCCACAAAGAACACTGTGCTCTAAGATATGAAAAACGCCCGTGCTGTCTTCCGGCAATGTACGAAAAGCAATGGAAAAAACCTTATTTTCATCGTCATTAGAAAGATAGACTAATTCAGCGCCGGTCTTTTCATGTATAAAATGATATCCCTTACTATTCGCTTCGGGAATTTGGCGAACTTCTAAAAATGAAAATCCTGAGTAATTCTCTTTTAGTATTAAAGTCATAATAAATCCTCTTTATATAATCAGCATAGATTGCTATCTGTCAATTACTTGACAATAGGACAGGCTACGTAGTGCCCAGGGGCATGAAGCTCAAGCGTTGGGGTTTTCTGGGCACATGCTGCCTGAGCCTGTGAGCAGCGCGTGCGAAAGGGACAGCCACTTGGTTTTGCAAGGGGTGTAGGAACATCTCCTACCAAAACAATGCGGCGACGGTTTTT
>DSDE01000009.1 GCA_011049095.1 Fidelibacterota bacterium | reverse complement strand
GTCATAAAATTAACTATGTATAATTCATTTTATCTATCCTATTGGTATATCCAATTTTATATTTTCTGAGTGAATAAGAGGGGATTATGAAGAAAAGCTCCGAAAAGAATACACGCCTTAGAGCACAAGCTAATGAACAAATTGTCGTGGGAATTGGCGCTTCCGCCGGAGGATTAGAGGCGTTGCAGGAATTTTTTAAAGCGATGCCTCAGGAGACAGGGCTCGCTTTTGTCGTCATCCAACACCTCTCTCCCGACTATAAAAGCCTAATGGATGAGCTGCTGGCGCGATATACAAAGATACCTATTCAAATCATCACTGACGGTATGCCAATAAAGCCAAACAATATCTATCTCATTCCCCCCAGAAAAAACCTGTCTATCTTTCACGATAAACTGATACTGGAAAACCAAAATCCCCGCAAAGGTCTCAACCTGCCCATTGATATCTTTTTTCAATCTTTAGCACAAGAAAAAAGTAAAAATGCCATTGGCATTATATTATCTGGAACGGGCAGCGACGGCACGCTGGGCACACGTGCAATTAAAGAAGCCGGCGGCATGATAATGGTGCAAGACGATATCAGCGCCAAATTTGACGGTATGCCACGAAGCGCCATCGCCACAGGGCTGGTTGACTATATCCTCCCCTCTTCTAAGATACATTAAGCCCTCCTTGACTATATCGCGCATCCCTTTGTCCGCAAAAGCAAATCTTTGGAAAATGTCCTCAGCAAAGACTTAGACACCCTCACAAAAATCACCCTCATACTAAGAGAGCACAGTGGACTAGACTTCTCCTATTATAAAGAAAATACAATTATTCGTCGCCTGGAAAGACGCGTCAGCATCAACCGATTTAACAACCTGTAGCAATACCTCATTTTCCTTTCCGAATCAAATAAAGAAAAAGAGACCCTCTATCGGGAGCTCCTTATTGGCGTCACTCGCTTTTTCAGAGACCAAGACGCTTTTAGAGCTCTGGAACAGAAAGTCCTGCCTGAAATTCTCACAAAAAATAAAAAAACAATTCGCGTGTGGATAACAGGCTGCAGCACCGGAGAAGAAGTTTATTCGGTAGCCATACTCATCGCGGAATATCTCACCAAGCATAATCTTGAAACTGATGTGAAAATATTCGCCACCGATATTGACCGCTATGCACTGGACGTGGCCGGTCAGGGATTCTATTCTGATAGTGTTATCGCTGATGTGGACTCCCTCTATCTGACCAAATATTTCTCACGGCGGGAAAATGGCTATCAGATCAATGAAAGCATTCGCAAAATGGTGGTCTTTGCCTCTCACAATCTCATCAAAGACCCGCCTTTTTCGAAACTCGACCTGCTGGTCTGCCGCAACCTCTTGACTTTGACAGTTAGAAGCTGTAAGTATCTGTTTATAAACATGATAACTTTTTTGCCGCGCACTACCATCTCAGATAAAGTATTGTTTTATAGTGGTTTCCGAGTTTGTATGCCCTGGTATGCTCATTTTCAACTTGTTTATGATGATTTCCTGCTTTTCATCTACTTTTGAGCGCAAATAAAAGCAACTATTGCTTGCGTTTTCTTTTACTTGTGATACTTGCATCAGGTCCAGGGCTTTGATGATGGCCTGATACTGTAAACCGGTGATATTGCGTACATAATTCAAAAATATGAAGGCTAAAAAGCACATTGCGATGTGACCTTCTATGCGTTGATTTGTCCAGTGAAAGATTGGCCGAATTTCCAATTGACTCTTTAGCGTTCTAAATGCGTGTTCAACTTCAAAAAGATCTCGGTATTTTGCAAGAACCTGGGGCGCCTCGAGTTCTGTCGTTGTGGCAATAGCCTTATAGCCGTCCCATTTTTCATCCCCGCACATTTTTTCCAAATCCAGCTGATAGCTCCCCTTTGGGCTCTCTTTAATAAAGCGTCCGGCGCCGCGTTTGCGAAGCTGATGCAGATTCGCCGGATTCTCCAGCAATTTGCGGGCTTTTTGAATAAGCTTTTCCCGCTCGTAGCGATCCTTTTTCGCCCGTCTTTCACTGTAGGTGCAAATGATTCTCCGTCCCTGCCACTCATAGCTCGCATAGCTATAAGAATCGTCGCCGTTGGATAATTGCCGGTGATTTTCTCTGTTCAGCAGATAATCTGACAACTGCCTGGGTAGGTTTTTGATTCGATCACCGATGATATAGGTCAGCCCATCTGTCTGGTCAATAAAATCCCGATTCGCTTTGTCAATCATTGCGCTGTCTGCAACGACAACCACATTGTCTATCTTGTATTTTGACTGCAGAAGCTTTAACGCATCCTGCATTGTCTGGCCTTCATAGGTATTGCCTCTATAGACGTGATAGCTGATGGGATTGCGAAGCTTATCTACCAGAAGCCCCAGTACAACCTGAGTTTTATGCGCTTTGCCGTCTTTGCTAAAACCCCTTTGACGCAGAGAATCCTCTTCCTCGATCTGGCTGTCAAAATAGAGCGTTGTCACATCATAGAAGACAAGGTCAAGACGCGCCGTAAACAGATTCTGGTGTTGCTTGAATAAGTGAGCCTTCAATTGTTCCTTATTTTCGTTCAGGATATCCAATGTGCGGTAAAAATGCTGTAGTTCAATGCTTTGATTACTCAGTCCAAGGTATTCTTCCTGGTGAAAATAGCCGGCTCTCTTGGAAGAAGGGGCATTTAATCGCTCGGCTATCATTATTTTCAAAGCGGCAATCCAGTCGAAGCTGACACGATGCTTCCTGCTGACCTTGCGCGCCCAGGTGTTAATATCAAATTCTTGAAACAGTTTTTTGATTAGCAGAGCATATCCGTAATTAAAGCGTCCCATCTCTTCAAAGTCTTTTCCGCTAAGGTCTTCAAATTTTTTGCCGCTGAGCTCTAAAAGCTTTTTCCCAATCTTTTCCAACTGTTGCGGTGGATAATCTTCGACTTTTCCTAAGGAATGAAGCGTTCTGTGTCGGGACTTTCTCTTGTCTTTGTAGCTCTCAACGATTCGCAGGTAGGTGCCTGATTTTTTCTTTTCAGCTCTTAGAAATGCCATGGCCAAATATAGTGCAAAAAGAGCAGAAAAGCAAGCATCTTTCGCACTACCACTTTTTGAGAAAAATGGACCATCAAACCCGCATGAAATCTACATTCATACTTGAAAAAACACCCATTTTGGCCCCGTAACTGTCAAAGTCAAGAAAATGGCACTATAAACTAAAAATGCTCAGACTATTTTTTCATTTTTAGTTCTCATTCAAGTTGATCGCCAACTAATACCATCAATCACAAAGTCTTACTCTATTAATTTACCGTTAATATTTGGCGAATGCTTGTGATTCAAATTAGAATGAACTAATTTCACAGAATGAATGGACTTTGGGTCAAACAAAAAGCAAGGAGAGATTATGGCCAAGCTTATAGCCATTGTGGACGATGAACAAGATATTTTGGAACTTGTTTCGCTGCATTTAAAGCGCGCTGGATATGAAACAGAAACTTTTGCTGATGCGTCAGCTTTCTATCGTTTTCTTGAGAAAGAAATTCCCAGCCTCCTGGTGCTCGATCTGATGCTTCCTGATGAAGATGGCCTGGAAGTCTGCAAAAAGCTGCGCCGTGATACCCGATGCGCCGGTATGCCGATTGTAATGCTCACAGCCCGCAGCGAAGAGACAGACACAATAATCGGGCTGGAATTAGGCGCTGATGACTATGTAAAAAAACCTTTTTCACCTAAAGAGCTGGTCGCACGTGTTAAGGCATTGCTGCGCCGGGGTGAATCACAAACTGAATCAAAAAGCATCAGCATTGGCTCTGAAGTGCTGATGGACCTGGAGAAATATAC
>DSDE01000167.1 GCA_011049095.1 Fidelibacterota bacterium | reverse complement strand
GCATTATACAATGGGTGGTATTGATGTAGATATTGACGCTGCCTCACCAAAAATCAAGGGCTTTTTTGCCGCAGGAGAATGTGCTGCAGTCAGTGTTCACGGAGCCAATCGTCTTGGCGGAAATTCGCTTCTGGAGACGGTTGTTTATGGCGCGATTGCTGGTCGTAGCGCTGCCGAATTTATCAAGCAAGGCGCTATGCCGGCTGGTAATCCAGATATTTATTCCAAGGCTCTACAGGAGACAGATAATCTCATCAGTGACATTCTCAATCAAAAAGGCAGTGAATCCCATCCGGTCATTCGAAAGATTCTCAATGAAACTATGAATGAGAAAGCCGGAATTTTTCGGGAGGCAAAAGGGTTGAAAGAAGGGCTGGATGTGATTATGGAGCTGAAAGAACGCTATCCGAAGATTCAGTTAAATTCTACGGGACGCCGCGCCAACTATGACCTGCTTTGGGCCATACAGCTTAAAGGCAGTCTGGATCTGGCAGAGATTACTGTGAAAGGCGCGCTGGCCAGAGAAGAGAGCCGCGGCGCACAGTTTAGGACTGATTTTCCTGTCAGAAATGATAAAAAATGGCTCAAACATACCATCGCCACTTGGGATGGACATATTGGAAAACTTAGCTACAGCAGCGTAGATACATCCCTCTTTGAACCCAAAGAGAGAAAATATTAAGGAGGGAATTATGTCATCAATTAAGAAATTTAAGGTTTTTCGCTTCGATCCTGAAAAAGATAAAAGCTACCATTTTGCAGAGTATGAGGTGCCAGTAGTTGCTGGCATGACGGTGCTCGATGGTCTTAATTACATACAGGAGAAATTTGACGGTAATCTTGCATATCGTTCTTCGTGCCGTGAAGGTGTTTGCGGCTCCTGTGCGATGCACATCAACGGGAAATACCGCCTGGCTTGTGAAGTCCAGCTTGCAGAGCTTGGAGGTCTGGTCACTATAAGGCCAATGGCGCATCTCGACATAATCAAAGACCTCTATGTTGATATGACACCTTTCTGGCAGAAATATAAAGCCGTTAAGCCTTATCTTATACCTGGCGATCCGGACCCACAAAGTGGAGAGCGTATCCAGACGCAGGATGAGCGTAAAAATCTTGATAAGGTAGTAGATTGCATTCTATGCGGACTCTGTTATGCATCCTGCGCCGTAAATGGTTATGATGAGAAGTATCTGGGTCCTGCAGCTCTGGCAAAAGCAAATCGCTTTTTTATGGACAGCCGCGATAAAGCAGATGAGGAGAGATTGTCTCTGGTGGCCGGCGAACACGGCGCGATGCGTTGCCACACGATGTTTAATTGTCAGGAAGTTTGCCCCAAAGAGCTTGATCCTACTGCCAATATTGCCAATTTGAAGCGAAATCTTGTGGCCAGCCAAATGTCTGTGAAATTCACAAAAAAAGGCGTCTGAAAAAAGCACTAGATGTTGGCTGATATAGAGTCCTCAAAAGCTCTGTAAAGAAAATCCTTCATGATTTTGGGGCTGAGTTGTGGGCAGCCTGAATTTCTTGGCGAACCAAGCTTGCATATCATAGCAAATTCAGCGATGCCCACATTTTGTGTAAAACCTTGGTTACGGCTGGGTGTCGTCGCAAAACGAGCGGATTGCTTGATGATTTCGGGGGGTAAGAAAGAAGCAGCTTTTTAGGAAAATGATTTTCCCCTTCTGCTGGCGCTATTTTGGAAAACAAAAGCTGGAAACTTGTATTACTAATGCTTATTTGAGATAAACCATTTTTTGAACCTGCGTCTTATGTCCCGCTTTGAGCTGATAGAAATAGACACCAGCGCTGAGATTATTGGCTGAGAAAGTTACCTGATGTATTCCAGCTTCCTGAGTACCGTTGAAAAGAGTGGCGATTTTTTGACCTGATATATTGTATATAGTTAGCTGCACGGGTCCTGCTTCCGGCAGTTCCCAGGAGATGGTGGTTTGGGGGTTGAATGGGTTGGGGTAGTTGGGGAACAGTCTAAAGCGGGCGGCTACATTTTCCACAGTGGAAACAGGCTCAAATGTATAGACAATCTGCAAGGTCTTGGATTCGCCGGCGCTGTGGGTGTAGCTGCCGCTCTCTTTCATATCGAGAATCACCGTGCCGTCGGGTTTCTGCAGGGTGAAAGCGCCGTTTTCCGGGAAGGCAGTGTTGTCCCAGGTGAAGGTAAGTCCAGTCTCTTCATTACCATCAAAGCTTATTTCCCAAATGACCGGTGAGGTGGCGCTGCGGCTGCGGACATCGCGAATGTAATCTTCCCCAAGGATGGAAAAGCGGGCATCAGGTTCGCCGGCCGGTGGGGCAGGGGGCGCATATTGATCGAGAATGTCATCATACGCGTCACTGGCTGAGGCGTGCATTCCAAAAAAGAGTTCTGTTTCGATGTCGCCGTTGCTGAAAACCAGGCATTGCAGCCAGCTATAGAGAGGCGACCAGGTCCAGCTTGTTTTATCTGAATATTGCCATTCTGAGCCGTCCCATTTTGAATAAATGAGTTCGATTTGATTTCCCCATCTGTCGTAGCTATTCTCATTTTTAAAATAATAGACCCAGTCTTCCGTATCGAAATCCCATATTTCCAATTGATAAGTGAGCTCTCTGCCGTGGGTATCATATTCGATGAAGAGCCGCGCCGAGTTTTCCCAGCTCTCTTCTACCCAATCCTTCTCGGTGACGGTCTTAGAGAGGACAGTGTATTCCAAAAGGGATTGATAAAGGTTTTTCCAGACGCTGTCAATCCATATTTGCTCCAGGTATTCGGTCAGATTTTGGGCGTTATCATAGGTATAGAGTTCCCGTTGGTTGTTGGTCCAAAGCGAATCATCCCAAAGCTGATGAATAGATTCGGTGAGTTCGCCATTTTCGCCGTAGCTGAAGAGATAATTGCGAACATCCAGCCAAACACTGTCTTGCCAGCTCATCAGCGTCGTGCGGATATGCTGGTTTTGTTCATTATATTCCAGCGTTTCCCGACGCCAATTTCGCCACGCCATATCTTCCCAGCGATCCTGCCGAAACTCCAGAAGCTGTCCGCTTTCGTTTAAGAAATACAATCTTCGCGAGTAATTCATCCAGGCCTCATCTGACCAATGACGCATTAATTCTTCAATAATCTCTCCCTGCGCATTGTACTGATACTGGATCTGGTAGATTGCTTTCCACACACCATCATAAAAATCCCATTTTTCCTCAAGGGAAGGGAGCGCTGAACCATCATAAAAAAAAATCTTTTTCGACCAGTCTTGCCAAATGGAGTCTTCAAATGCCTGCCGGACAGCCATCGTTAGCCTTGAACTATCGTCATAGCTGTAAATGGTTCGAAAATAATCCAGCCATTGGTCGCCGGCCCAAAACGCACTGTTATCATCAATGAGGAAAATTAGTTCGTTCGATTTGCTCATAGAGAGTGTGTTTCCATTGAAGTCGGTTCTTTTTGCCTGGGGAAGCTGAGGTCGCGGGTCCGCAAGCAGTTTGTCTTCATTGAAATCCATTCCGGAGAGCGAGAGCATCGCCATCATCAGAAAACTTAGAATTTTTGTCAATTTCATTTTGTTTCCTTTATTTTGATAAGAGGCAGGAAGCAGGAGATAGTTGTATCCTACACTAAAATACTTGCCTATTTTTTGACCTGAAATATTTTGTTTATTTTAACCTTTCCGAAGTAAACTTCATCCGGATGTGCGTAATCAAGTGATTGATGTGGGCGGCGGCTATTATATATGCGGATTCCTCGTTCGATTGATTTCGTTCCCATTTAATATCATCATTTCTCATTCATCATTTGCTATTCCTAAAGTCTTATGATTTCATCCAGTTCCTGGG
>DSDE01000300.1 GCA_011049095.1 Fidelibacterota bacterium | reverse complement strand
TTCTTTTTGCTCTTGTCATTGTGTTTCTCCTTTGTTTTAGTTTAACATTTTCAAAACACCTAAGCAAGTCTCCAGTTTCGCCCGACCACTTCTTAGTCTCTGAGTTCTTCAGCTATGCTGTCTGTCTCTGACAAAAGACATGATTTATTTCGTCAGCATAATTTTCTGAGTGTGAATACCTTCGCCGATGCGCGTTCTGAGGAAATATACTCCGCTGCTTAGCACATTTGCATTGACCTAAAAATGATAATCCCCGGCTGAGAGTTTATTATCGAGAACACTCATTACACGTTGACCTGCAATATTGTAGAGGCTGACTTTCACCAACATACTTTTATTCAGTGTAAAAGGCGCTGTAAAGCTGGCGTTGAAGGGATTGGGATAGACAGGCCCTAATGTATAATCTTTGGCGATAATCGCTCCCCTTGCTTCAATCTTAATCTTAACCTTAGCCTGCTCCGTCTCTTTTCTGCCTTCAAACACAATCTTCTTTTTCTCGAATTTGTGAAGATCCGGGTTAAGACAAGCGGTATAATCCAATTTTTGGATGGCAATTTTTTTTAGGACAGATGTGCATCAAAATATGAAATCTTTCTGCCCATCTAGAAATTCCACCCCACGCTGCCAATGGATTTTAATTCCGGCGCTTCTTTTTCTGGGGCAAAACGACGGTTTAGGCTTTGCAGCTTATCGATGCTAATGCTGATGACGCCCCAGGCCTGCTCAACTTTTCCTTCGATGAGAAAAAGCTTCTCCCAGAGCAGCAAATCACTGTATTTTTCATAAACCTGGGGAAACATAACACATTCGAAAATATCTGTTTCATCTTCAAAGGTGACAAATTCCATAGGCTCATTCTGGCGGCTTGCTGAAACTTTTCGCGTGATGAGCACACCGGCGAGGCGTACTTTTTTCCCTAAAAAAGTATGAAGCTCAGCCGCCAACACTCTTTGTCCGCTCAGCTCATTCTCAAAAGCAGCCAGTGGATGACGACTGATGGGAAAGCCGAAACTCTCCATCTCGAGGCGGTCCTTTTCTTCTCGCGAAAGAGCTTTCCCCCGCCATTGATGTTGCGATGATGTGAGGCTGCTCTTTCCCAGATAGCGCCGTGCCACACGCCAGGCCAATTCCCGATAATTCAGCTCCGGTGCCAGGGAATTGAGCGCACCGGCTTTGGTGAAAGCCATGGCATCATTCCATTCCAGCTCTATCCTTTGAAAAAAATCCTCGAGAGATGCAAAAGCTTTTTCATTTCGAGCGCTTATCACTTTCTCAATAGCCTTTCGCTGCAGCTTCTGAATGGCCATAAAACCAATGCGCAGCTTATTCCGCCGACCTTTATAATAGATTTCAGAAAGATTCAGATCTGGCGGCAAAATCTCGATGCCAAAACGGCGCGCCTCGCTAAGATAGGCGTAGGCAGAGTAAAAACCGCCCTGATTGGTGATGACCGAGGAGAGAAATTCTGCCGGAAAATGAGCTTTCAGATAGGCACAACAAAAAGAAAGCATAGCATACGAAGCAGAGTGAGGCTTACAAAATGAATATCCGGAGAAAGATTCGATCATTTCCCAAAGCGACTCGGCAAGTTTGGCATTATAGCCCCGTTTCAGGGCGCCGCCAACAAATTTCTTTTTCCAGCGGGGAACCAGATGCGCCAGCGAGGCGCGGGAAATCACCTTTCTCAGATATTCTGACTCGGCATAGCCAAAACCGGCAATCTCCCGGGCCGTCATAGAAACCTGCTCCTCATAAACCATAATGCCGTAACTTTCGGCCAGACACTGCAAATCGGGATGAGGCAGCTCCCATGGCGTGCCGTGAATGCGGTCTAACATCAGATTGATGTATCGATTTGCAGCAGGCCGGATGATAGATGAATAGATGACCACGTGCTCAAAATCCACCTTGCCCGCCTTTTGCAAAAGCTGCCGCGTGGCTGGACTCTCGATGTAAAATACCCCCATCGTGCGACCGGCTTTCATCAATTCTTCTGTTTTGGCATCGCCCATAGGCTGAATCTGATGATAGTCCATAAACTGATTGCGATAATTGCCCAGTTGTTTCAGTGTATCCCGCACCACCGCCAGCGAGCGATTACCCAGAATATCTATTTTCAGCAAGCCGCTGTCTTCAATCTGATCCTTTTCCCACTGGGCAATCTGCACACCCTTAGGCGCTCTGAGCACTGGCACATATTTTTGAATCTCATCGGGCACAATCACTACGCCGCCGGGATGCACCGAAGGGTAGCGAAAAGCGCCGATGATTTTCTCGCTCTCTTGGAGAATTTCCAGCAGTGTCTCATCAAGGTCCAGATTGCGAAATCGAGGATCGCTGCTGACCCAGGCTGTGAGGTCCCGGTGGGATCGTGACCAGCCGATACGCCGAGTAATGGCATTGATTTCCTCATTGGAAAGCCCGTAAACTTTGGCCACTTCCCGAATAGCCGAGCGGGGCTGCAGCATCACCTGACTGCAAACCATTGCTGTCCGTTCATTGCCATACTTTTTGAAGATATAATCGAGAATGCCATCCCGCTCATCCCAGGGAAAATCCACATCAATATCCGGCATATCCACCCGCTCCGGATGGATAAAGCGATGGAAATTCAGATTATAGCGAATAGGGTCCACCTGGGTAATAAAGAGGCAGTAGCTCACTACCGAAGCGGCGCCTGAGCCGCGACCGATGGTGGCTTTGGTCTGCATCACAATATCCCAGACCACCAGAAAATAGGGAGCAAATCCCTTCTCGATGATGAGCCTCAGCTCGTAATCAATACGCCGCCGAATCTCTGCCGTGATTTTCCCATAACGTTTTAGCGCTCCTTGCTCAACCAGCTCTTTCAGCCGTTTATTGGCTCGAGATGTGGCTTTCAGCGACATTTCAGGAAAAATAGTGTTGAGGTAGCTCCAGTCGCTTTTACAGCGCTCTGCAAGATAGCGGCTGTTGTTGATGGCCTCCAGACTATTGGGAAAAAGATCAATCATTGCCGCTTCATCACGAAAATAACTGCGCCGGTCTTGTACTTCGCTGCTATCTAAACCTGATAAGGTGCTATTTTTTTCAATCGCCCGCAAAATCCGGTGGGTGCGGTAGTCCTCTGGCTGAAGAAAATAGAGATTGCCAGTGGCTACCGTCTCCACCCTAAATGTTCGGGCCATCTCCCTCGCCTGCGCCTCGGTGATGCCAGGTCGCAGCTCTACAAAAAGCCGCGATGCCGAAAGCAGCGTGCTCAGCTCATTAAGAATCTCCCACTGATGCGCCAAAATAAAAACGCCCTCCTGGTGCGGCGCTAAAAGTTCACTAAGCTGTGCATCCGGCTGAGCATAAATGGCAGAAAGAATGCGGGAAATGTTTTCATAGCCTTGCTGATTTTCCGCTAGTAAAAGCGCTTCATCCCGCTTTTTGTTTCTCAGCAGAACACCGGCAATGGGCTTAATTTGCCGCTCTTTGGCATATTGCACAAAGCGGATGAAACCCCACAAGCCGTTGGTTTCCGTCAGCGCCAGCGAATCTTGACCGGCTTCCCGAACCCGATCCAACAAGGCCTGTGGAGAGGCGGTCCCCTCCATTCGCGAATAGTGAGAATGTGCGTTAAGATGAACAAACATAAAAGCCTAAAAGCATTTCACCGCGAGAATATCAAACCGCCAATTATCTAAAAATGAGAACCGCCAATTACGCGAATTTTCACGAATTAAAAACAATGATTTATAAAAGATTTCGTCCATTCTCCATTTTTCCATCTCTCAGTCTCTCACTCTCTCAGTCTCTCCCTTTCTCCCTTTCGCCATTTCGCCCTTTCTGCCTCCTCCGTAATTCGTAATTA
>DSDE01000482.1 GCA_011049095.1 Fidelibacterota bacterium | reverse complement strand
GATATATGAGAGTATAAGTCTGGCCTGGAATACTGCCGCCACTTCATTGCGAATCTCGTTTAAAATTTCCTCATTATTTAGATTGAGGGGAAGAAGGGCGATCTGCTGCAAACTCAGCTCTCCGGCCTCTGTATCTTATGTTTTTTAATTTTATTGTAGAGGGTAACTCTGTCTATGCCCAGGGCTGCGGCGCTACGGCTGATATTCCACTCATATTTTTCTAAAACTTGCAGGATATGGGATTTTTCCAGATCATCAAGTTTTTCCACACCAGGGAGTGGGGCGCTGCTGCCTTTTATGATTGGGAGGTCTTTGGCTCTGATGGCTGGTTCACTGCTGACAAGCACCGCTCTTTCGATCATATTTTCCAATTCTCTGACATTGCCTGGCCATTCATATTCCTGTAGAATTTTAATGGCGCTATCATCTATTTTAGTGATGGTTTTATTCATCGCTTTGGCATATTTTTTGAGAAAATAGGCGGCCATAAGGGGAACATCAGATAGTCTTTCCCGAAGGGGCGGAATGTGAATATTATAAACATTGAGGCGATAGTAGAGGTCTTCTCTAAAACTGCCTTCTTTCACCATTTGTTTTAAATCACGATTGGTGGCGCAGATGACCCGAAAATCCGATTTGATTTCCTTTGTGCCGCCTACCCGAACAAAGCTTTTGGTTTCCAGCACTCTCAGGAGTTCTATCTGCATTTTGGCGCTGATGGTGGCGATTTCATCGAGAAAGATAGTGCCGCCGTCAGCCATTTCAAATTTACCTTTTCGCTGGAATTGGGCTCCGGTAAAGGCGCCTTTTGCGTGGCCAAAAAGCTCGCTTTCCAGCAGGGATTCGGCAAGGGCGCCGCAGTGAACGGCTACTAAGGGGAAGTATCGTCTGGAAGAATTGGCGTGAATGGCTCTGGCAATGAGCTCTTTTCCGGTGCCGCTATCGCCGGTGATGATGACGGTAGAGTCGCTTTTAGCCACAATTTCTACATCTTTCAGGACGCTTTGCATTTCCGGGCTCTCGCCGATGATATCATCCACGTTTTCCAGCTTGCTTACTTTTTCTCGCAGGCTTTCATTTTCTTCAGACAGATTGAGCTGCTTGGTGGCATTGCGAATCATATGCGTGAGATCATCGGGGTCAAAAGGCTTGGTAATGTAGTCATAGGCGCCGTCTTTGAGGGCTTGCACTGCAGAATCAACAGATGCAAAGGCTGTCATGATGATGACTATGGCTTTATCGTTCATTTTTCGAATTTGTCGCTGCATCTCGAGGCCGTCCATACCTGGCATTCTGATGTCGGCTAAAATGATGTCATAGCTGTTTTCTTCCAGCATATTCAGCGCGGTTTTGGCATCTTCGGCTACTTCAACAATATAGCCGTCATCAGTAAACCAATTGTAAAGCGAGTCCCGCACCGAGATTTCGTCATCTACAATAAGAATAGAATAGCTGCGAGGCATAATTTTACTCCTCTTTTAATGGAAATGTGATATGAAAAGCAGTTCCTGCACCTAATGTGCTTTCCAGAGTGATTTTTCCTTTGTGTTGCTGAACCAGGCCATAAACGACAGCCAGGCCGAGTCCAACGCCACTGGTCTCTAATTTGCGAGTGAAAAATGGTTCGAATATGAGAGCTTTATCTTCCTCGGCGATTCCCACGCCATTATCCTGAATGGAAATACGCACCAAGGCAGGCTCTGGGTTGTCAGTTCGCATTATGATATTGCCATGGTCTTTTATGGCTTCCTGTGCATTCACTAGGATAGCAATACAGATCTGCTTGATTTCATTGGGGTTGCAGAGAATAATATCCTTTTGAGCGCTTGGGTCAACAATAAAATCGATGTCGGCTACTTTCATTGGATGGCGCATCAGATTGCCGGTTTCGGTGATGATTTGATTGAGTGATTTTGGCTGAAATTGTTTCACATCATCGCGGCTAAAGTCCAGCAAGCCCTTGACGATATTGCCGCAGCGTTTGGTTTCTGATTCTATCATTTCCAAATATTTAACCAGATTGTCTCTTTTGGCTGGGTCATATTCTTTATCGCGGATGGAGCGGAGCACCAGTTTGGTATAGGTGAGAACGCCAGCCAGCGGATTATTGATTTCGTGGGCTACAGAGGCAGAGAGTTTACCAAGAGAAGCCATTCTTTCGACAAGAATCAGCTCATTTTGAGCGCCTTTCAATCTTTCGGTGCGTTCTTTCACACGGACCTCAAGTTCCTGGCCCCAGTTTTTCAGTTCGCGGTTGGCAGTCTGCAGCTCATCAAGCATCTTGTTGAAGGCAGC
Organism: Fidelibacterota bacterium; assembly: GCA_011049095.1. Taxonomy (GTDB): domain Bacteria; phylum Fidelibacterota; class Fidelibacteria; order Fidelibacterales; family DSDE01; genus DSDE01. Next base: position 1,544 of record DSDE01000482.1, on the reverse strand, counting down.
AGCTACCTGGAAGATATCGGGCAGATCATTTTCAGAAACGGTGAATCTAATGTCTGTATCTCCGGCGGCTACCCGTTCACTGGCTTTGGTGAGTTTTGCTAAGGGTATTTTGATTCTCTTGCCTAGAAACCAGATAAATGTAAAAATCAGTCCAGAGGTGATAATAATAGCGAGAAGAAAGAAACGAATCTCAGATTCAAGCTGGATACGGTCAATTTCATTCAGTGGAATCTGAATTTCGATGAGCCCAAGCATCAGTTTATCAGGGCTGTGATAGTGACAAGGTGCAGCGCTGCAGCTTGCTTCATTGAGAATGGAGTTAGTGACAATAAGTTGGCGGTGACTCTTTTTCTCTTCAACAATATCAAAGTGGAATGTTTCAGTTGAGAGTGGAATCTGGTTGTTTTGATGGCAAAACAGACAAGGCTGCTCATCAATGGTAATTTGTCGCTTTGGTGCGATGCTGTCTGTTGAATGGATGATATATCCGTCGTGATTATAAAGATTTATGCTTTCAATGCCTGGGATATTCCGAATATCTAACATCATTTTTTTCAGCTCAGAAGGATTGGTGTGGGCCATAGAATTGTGCAGTGTCTGGCGAACGATGGTAGCGACCCGAATACCGCATTGCTGTATGGTATTTTTGTTTGATTCTGAGGTCATGGTAAAAAAAACAAGCGCAAAAGCAAGGAAAAAGAGTATGCTGAAGCTGGTTACCACGATAACAATGGAGGTGTAGAGACCGGGTCCTTTCGCTTTTTTCATTTGCCTAGTCATGCTCTTGCTATTTAATAAAAATTGTTGAATATGTCAACAATAAAATCTATTTGGCAGTGATGATTTAGTTTAGATTTCATAAAAAAGAAGGCTAAAAAGAAAAAAGCCCTGGAAGCGGACTTTTTACAATGGCAAATATTTCGTATCTTGTTTTATATGATTTTATGCGTCTCACTGAGATTTTGTCGGATCATCTCCCGAAATTTGGAGGCAGGTAATTCTGCTTTGCTGAGATTTTGGTCAAAACTGCCGCCATCTGCCGCTGTTTCAAATCCATTTGATTGCAGCTCTGATTTTAGTGTGGCGTAAAGATTTTCCCAAAAAGTTTGAACCTTATTAAGGTATTGTTTTTTTGTGAGCCAGCGGCTGCGGTCAATGGGATTGCCGTCAACATTGAGTTTCACGAGCCAATACCTTTCAAAATCCAAGTCTTCAAGCTCTTCTGAATGGTCTGCCAGCGCTTTCAGGTCGGGATTGTGGGCGATGACTATGCCGGAAATGGGAGAATTGAGATAGAGCACGCCAAAGGCGAACTGTATCCAGGCCAGAGAATGTGAGCTTTTCACCGGATGGTTTAAAACAGCAGGAATGATTTTCTCCATATTACAGAGAACTGCGATAAGACAGGCATCCATCCCCAGGATGACCTGATTTCGTGCCTTATGTTTCAGCCAGATATGATTGCTGTAGTATTGAATTCCTGGGCGAAAGGCATTCTGCTCGGCGCGTTTCAGGCATATTTTGACCCTCTTTTCACTAGTGTC
>DSDE01000483.1 GCA_011049095.1 Fidelibacterota bacterium | reverse complement strand
GCAGAAAATGTATAGGATTCATATATTGGATCGTGTGGAAAATAGGGGCAGGGAAGACTTGTTTGATTATCAGGAGTCTGGCAAACAGACTTCTCTATATCGGGAAAGCTGTTCGGGGCGTCCCATAAGCGCCAGGAAATCTCCCTCTGCAAGTAAAAAATCGGCCTCAGGGTTGGGTATTAATTCGTTATTGCGCAAAATAGCCACAATCATAGCGCCAGATTTAACCCTAACATTGCTGTCTCGTAGTTTGCTTCCTGCTATCGGGTTGCCGCTTTTTACTTCTACCCATTCTATATCGAGATGATCGCTCCATTGCCAAAGATGATTCAGGGTCCGGATCTCAGCGAGCTCTTCTCTGTAAATTAGCGCATTTTGAAGGCTGCGCAATTCATCTGTGAATTGATGTATATAGGGAAGTGAATAACGAAGATGCAAAAGTGTTTGTCGGGTAAATTCCAATGTTGCTTCAAATTCAGGTTGAACTATCTCAAAAACGCCTTCTTCACTAAGGAGCTCCACCTGGCTATTGTCATTTGCTCTAACAATCATGTGAAGTTTTGGGTTTACTTGTTTGAGATGGCGAATAATTTGAGTAGAAGCAATTATATTTGGAACGGTAATCAACACAAGTCGAGCGTTTTGGGGTTCGGCCGCGTTTAATACAAGTTCTTGAGCGGCATCGCCAAAGATTATTGGGAAACCGGCTGCTTTTGCTTCTTCCACACGTCGATAATCCTGCTCGATAATAACAAATGTAAATCCCAGTTTTTGCATAACCTGCGCCAGATAGCTGCCTAATCTTCCTCCACCGGCGATAATGATATGGCCATTGAGTCCTTCTGCAGGCAAATAAATCGTCTGAACAGCCTCTTTTTTAAAATGCCTTCGCCATAGTCGGTAAACTGGCGCAGTTGAGCTGGAAATCATGGGTGTTAAAAACATTGTAATAACAGCAAGGCTTAAGATGATGGAGTAAAGTTCCTGACTAATTGAGCTGGCGGAGATAGCAACATTGGCCAGGACAAAGCTGAATTCTCCAATTTGAAACATTCCTAAACCCAATGCGAGGGGGATAATATTGTGATATTTAAAAAGTCTTGCTATTCCAAAGAAAATCAAGGCTTTCCCGATTATAATAAACCCCAAAAGTTTCAAAATGATGGCGCTTTGATTTATTAAGACCTGAGGATCGAAGAGCATTCCCACCGATGTAAAAAACAAGAGACTAAATACATCGCGCAGGGGAACAATTTCGGATAAGGCTTGATGTCCGTAATCCGATTCATTGAGTACCATACCTGCAACGAATGCTCCCAAGGCAAATGATAAACCGAATAGATAGGTTGCATAGCCCACACCTAAGCCGATTGCAGTAATAGTCAGGATAAAAAACTCTCTATTATTGAGTCTAACAACCTGTTTGAGCATCCAGGGAATTATTTTTCTACCCAAAAGGAACATTATTGCAAAAAAGATGAATATTTTTACTATACTCATCGCGATTAAGAGGCCGCTTTCCTGTGGGTTATTCAATAGAGGCAGAATAATCATCATTGGAACAATAGCCAAATCCTGAATAATCAAGACACCAATCATTACCCTGCTGGATAAGGTACCCATAAGGCCTTGACTCATAAGCGTTTTGAGAATGACCATTGTACTTGAAACAGAAATCATTGCGCCGAGCCAAACAGCTTCTTGCCATTCAAACCCAAAATATCGCCCTAAGAGATAACCAAATCCGCCCACAAGAAAAAGTTGTAGGGGTGTACCTAAAAGTGCGATGTGGCGTACCGGTTTTAGCTCACGGAATGAAAATTCGAGTCCGAGCCCAAATAAGAGCAGGGCCACCCCAATTTCTGCCAACATTTCGATATCGTGGGTGTTTTGAATGGCAATAATCCCTGTATGTGGGCCAATAATGATTCCAGCCGCAATATATCCAATAATCAAAGGCTGACGTAATAGATTGGCAAACCAGCTGCCGATCATAGCAGCCACAAAAATAATTATGATGTCTCCAGCGATGCCCATTGATCGTCCTTTGTTGGTATTTTAGCTTAATTCACCGGTCTGCAGGTCTTGGAGCGTTCCATTTATATCAGCTCTCAGATAGCCCTGTCGGGTAAATTCTATGGGGATAATCTTGTGAGATTTCCCGTTTAACTCCCGAGTCTGCGCTTTGCCTTTTCCGTATAGTTTTTGGTTGAGAATAGGGAGGTAGTAATCAAAGCGTCCTAATACCCACTGGCGGTACATTTCATCAAAGTGATTGAGAATATCATCAAGTATTTCCATAATAATGAGATTCTTACCTGTGATCTCTTTCAGGCTGATTGCGGGATTTCTCAGACCGTCTTGATGGGTGAATGGCGCATTGAGATTGATGCCAAATCCGATAACCGCATCGGTTTTTTCTCCCAGAGTGCGGCTTTGGGTCAGAATTCCGCAGATTTTTTTATCTTGAAAAAAGATGTCATTTGGCCATTTGATGCTAAATTTGTTTATTAAAGCATTCTTTTCTAATATTTCCGTTATAGAGAGGCTTAGCAAAAGAATCAGAGGATAAAAAGAGCTAACTGGTGGAATTTCTTCAAATAGGATAGAAGCATAGAGTCCGCCAGCAGGTGAAAGCCAGCTTCGTTGGTGCCGGCCAAGCCCTTTGCTTTGGCTTGTGGCTGCTAAAACGTCACCGCTGATAAATGGATCTCCAATTTTTTCCAGCATATACTGGTTGGTACTTTTGATGTTTTCAACATGGTAAAGTGTTTTTCCCAAATATCGGCGCTTGTCATTTTTTAGAATAATAGGATGCCCCATATTAACTCCTATAAAGGGTTGGCCATTTTTTCAATATTTAATATGACATTGAGCTCATCTTCCGGGAGCAGCTTTTTCTCCAGGACGATTTCCCTTATGCTGCGGTTACTTTCCAGCGCTTCTTTGGCCACTTCGCTGGCTTTACCGTAGCCAATAACCGGAAGGAGTGCGGTGATGATGCCGATACTGCGTTCCACATAGCTGCGGGCGATGGCTTCATTGGCTGTGATGCCTCTGACTGTCCTTTCTGCAAGGACTATGCATGCCTGGCGCAGGTGATTAATACTTTTCAGCAGTGACCATGCGATGATTGGTTCCATTACATTGAGCTGAAGCTGTCCCGCTTCTGCGGCGATGGTTATGGTGACATCATTTCCAATCACTTCAAAGGCCACTTGATTGACTACTTCTGGAATGACAGGGTTTACCTTGCCTGGCATAATGCTGCTTCCTGGCTGCACAGCGGGAAGATTGATCTCATTGATGCCGGCGCGAGGGCCAGAGCTTAGAAGACGCAGATCATTGCAGATTTTACTGATTTTTACGGCAAAGCGTTTCAGGGTGGCAGAGACAAACACATAAACACCTGTGTCCTGAGTGGCTTCAACCAGATTTTGGCTGGTTATCACTTCCATACCGCTTATCTCTTCCAGATGCTGTCTTACCAGCCTAATGTACTGTAGATTAGCATTCAGGCCGGTGCCTATGGCAGTGGCGCCCATATTGATTTCTTTCAGAAGATTGTCAAGCTCTCGGACTCTTTCAATATCTTCACGAATCATTACGGCATAGGTGCTGAATTCTTGTCCTAAAGTCATAGGTACGGCGTCTTGAAGCTGTGTCCGGCCCATTTTGATAACTTTGTCAAATTCCCTGCTTTTTTGCTCAAAGGCTTTTTCAAGCTGAGACATGGCTCCGACAAGCCGCTTGATGCCAATGCGCAGTGTAAGGCGCAGGGCTGTGGGATAAACATCATTTGTGCTTTGGCTGAGGTTGATATGGTTATTGGGGTGGATG
>DSDE01000509.1 GCA_011049095.1 Fidelibacterota bacterium | reverse complement strand
CGTCCATTTTTCGGCTTGAATTTACTCCACTCTCGCTATTTTTGTTCCCACTTTTTTCAAATAGACCCCCAGCCTATCGTATTATCATATGATTATCACCTTCACAAGATATTATTCAGCAAAATATTGAGCCGCCTTGCACCTTGAGCCGTATCGGTGCTTTCTCTCCTACAGAACTGATATTCTTAGTGTTTCTTTCACATTCTCTAAACTCTTAAGGTCTAATGGTTTTAATTTTTTTATTTTAAGGGTCCTGGGGAACGCCCTCAAATATCTATCACAGCGCACCGCTGTGAAGTTTATCCAGAGTGATTTCATTCATCACAGCGAGAATCTTCTGATTAATGGCGGCCATAGAATTGCGAATAGTGCATTTACGAATGGGGTGACAAAGCTTATCTCGCCCTGCAATACAATCCACGATACCCACTGGCCCCTCGATCACTTCTATCAGTCTGCTAAGGCTAATCTTTTCTGGTTTAGCAAGTAGCCGATAGCCGCCGTTGGCGCCTTTCACTGCTGTTATTATATCGCCGGAAGCCATACGTTGCAGTACTTTCGCCAAAATTTCTTTAGGTATATTATAAATCTCACTTAATTCTTTTGCACTTACCAGATTTTCGCCGCTGTCTATCATATGGAGCACAGCCATCAATCCGTATTCTGTTCTTCGTGTTAAATTCAGCATGCTTTTCCTTTCATTCTCCGACCTTTTAGGTCTTAGATATTTTCGCACAAAAAAAGAACTTTGTCAAGTAAAAGCATAATTTTTTATCGCTTTTGGGAAATATATGCTTCAAATTTCCCTCTATGGAAAAAACAATAAAAAATAAGCTAGGGGGGCGTCTCAGCCCCTACTTACGGGAGCACGCTAAAAATCCGCTAGCTTGGCAGGAGTGGAATGAAAAAGCCTTTCAGTTGGCTCGGGACTTAGACCGGCCAATTTTTTTCTATCGGCTACGCCACCTGTCATTGGTGTCATGTGATGGCGACAGAGAGCTTTATGGATGACCAAGTCGCTGAAAATCTCAATGAAAATTTTATCTGCATCAAAGTTGATCGGGGAGAACGCCCCGATGTGGATGCCATTTACATAGAGGCTCGCCAGATGATGACCGGGGGCGGTGGCTGGCCTCTGACAATTATCGTGACTCACGAAAAAATCCCCTTTTTTGCCGCCACTTACCTTCCCAAAACAAGTCGGCGCGGCAGGAGCGGGCTGATGGAGATTCTGCCGGAAATCATCTATATCTGGAAAAACGAACGCCAGAAAATCTCGGCCACAGCAGAACAGATTGTTCAGCTATTCCAAAACAAGTCTGCTGCACTGGAATCTGAGCTTACCCAGGAGCTTCTTGAACAAGACTTGCTTGATATTACTCTAGAAAAGGGCGATCGCCAGTATGGCGGCCTGGGCGTCCCCAAGTTTCCCATTTTTCATCTCTGGCGGGCTCTATTAGAAAGCGACAATAATCAGGTGCAAGATTTCATTGCTTTCACTTTGCGGCAGATTCGGGTGGGCGGCATCTATGACCAGCTTGCTGGCGGCCTCCATCGCTACGCCACAGACCGACGCTGGCAGATTCCCCACTTTGAGAAAATGCTCTATGATCAGGCGGAAGCCCTCATCACCTATGCCCAAGCGGGAATATTTTTCCATGAACCCTTCTTTACAGAAACAGCACTGGACATATTTTACTATCTGAAAAATCGGCTTCTGTCGAAAAATGGCGCTTTTTACTCAGCGGAAGACGCCGATGTCAACGAAAAAGAAGGCGCTAGCTATCTCTGGGATTATCAAAGCTTTACTGAAAGCGTTCCCGAAACTGAACAAATGGGGCTAAAAAAGCTTTTTAATCTGAAGCCTGGGGGCAATTATTTTGATTCTGTCAGCGGCGAAGGCCCCGGTGATAATATCCTCTATGCCGACCTTTCGCAAGTGACGCAGCTGCGGCAATTCAGCAATTCAGAAATCCGCCAGCTTCTTTTAGAAATTCGCGAAACTCGCCCCCAGCCCAGGCGCGATGAAAAAATCCTCACCGACTGGAACGGTATGATAATCAGTGCCTTAGCCCGCAGCAGCCAGATTCTCCAAAATGATGAAATGGGCCAGGCTGCCGAAATTGCTTACCAATTCATCAAAAGTAAACTCTCTCCCGCATCCGGAAAACTTTTTCATCGCTATTATGAAGGTGAAGCTGGCATTGATGGCTTTCTCAATGACTATGCCTGGATGATCCGCGCCACCCTGGACCTTTACAATCTCACCGGACAGATTCCGTTTCTGCAGGATGCCTTTGCTTTCCTGAAAACAAGCTTGGAGCGCTTTGAGAAAAATGGCCTTTTCACCCTGAGCCCAGCCCACGCCAATGAGCATTTTAGCCAGGGGCAGCGCCTTTATGACGGCGCTTATCCCTCGGGCAATAGCATAATGTTGGAAAATTTGCTGCGGGCTTATGATTATTCCGGCGATGCGTCGCAGCAAAAGCAGATTGATGCCTTTTTTGAGGCCGCGCTGCCGCTAATGCACCAACAGCCAGACGCTTATGCCGCCACCATATTGACCTGGCAAAAGCATAAATCAGGAGGCCGGCTGGCTGTATTAGCAACAAATCAAGATAATCCACAAAATGATGCAGCATTTCAATTGATTTTTCAAGAATTGCCTCAGTCCCTTTCAAAACTCTGGCTTAATGAAGAATCCTCGAAGATTATTACAGAGCTATTTCCAAATAAATATGATGCTTATAAAGCTTTTAATACACTGCCGACACTTTATTTTTGTGAAAATCAACGCTGTGAGCCGCCGGTTTTAGGATTAGATAAGATTCGGGCTTTTCTATTGCATAAACATATACTTATAAGATAATCGCCAAAGGAGACCCTAAATGAACTATGCACTCTTTCTCGATACCTTTATCCAAAATGTCATGGATACCAGTCTGCTGGAATTTATCGCTGCCGCTTTGGGAATCGCCAGTGTCTGGTATGCTAAAAAGGCCAATATTCTTGTCTATCCCACCGGCATCGTCTCGGTGCTTGTTTACGTTTATATTTGATTTTTTGCCAAACTCTTTGCAGATATGGGCATCAATTTTTTCTACTTTCTGATGAGCGTTTACGGCTGGTATAATTGGACCCGCAAAGACGCCGACGCCAAGCCTATCGCCATCACCTGGAACAGTAAAACTGAGCAGATCACTATGGCTAGTCTTACTATCGTTGGTTTTTTAATCATTTTTGGCCTCATCTGGCTCTTAAAGCAAAACGACTTGGAATATATTCAAAGCTACACACCCTACGTGGATTCCTTCACCACTTCCATCTTCCTTATCGCAATGCTCCTCATGGCTATGAAAAGGGTGGAAAACTGGATTTACTGGATCATCGGAAACATTATCTCCATTCCCCTCTACTTTGTGAAAGGTCTTGTTTTTACAAGCTTTCAGTATGCTGTCTTTCTCGTGCTGGCTATCAAAGGCTATTATGAATGGAAAAAACTGGAAGCGGAGAATTGGGGAAATGGAAGAATGGAAACCCGTGAAATATGAACGCTAATAATCCATTAAATATCAATTGTTTTTGGTCATTGAGAGATCGCGAGACAAGTATCTAAATTATTTCACAGGGGGAGGAATGGAGGAATGGACAGCCCTGCTTGGACGCCAAAACTTAAGCGACGGTGGAAAAGAGAAACCCACGGGATAAAGGTTTTCATCGGCCAAAAAACAGAGGAATACAATGATCTCAAAACAAACAAAAACCATCCGCTGGGGCATGATTGGCTGCGGCGCTGTTACCGAGATTAAGAGTGGCCCCGCCTTTCAATTAGCAGAAAACAGTGAACTTACCG
>DSDE01000226.1 GCA_011049095.1 Fidelibacterota bacterium | reverse complement strand
GCTAAAAGCAGCGCTGTAATATCACTGTAGCCAACAATGATTTTTGGGTTTTTGGCAATCATTTGATAATCAAGCAGCGGCAGAATGCGTCCACAGCCCCAGCCACCCCTAACAGTGAGAAGGGCGTCAATATTAGTATCGGCAAACATCTCATTCACGTCTGCGGCTCTCTGGGCGTCAGTCCCAGCAAGGTAGCCGTAACGTGATAAAAGATTTTTTCCACGAATCGTTTTGAAGCCAAGATTTGCCAGCAGCTCTTCAACAATGAGAATATCTTCCTCTATAAAAACTGCGCCGGCAGGATTTATCAAACCAATTGTATCACCTGTCTTTAGTCGTTTTGCTTTCACTATTTGCTTTCCTTTCCTGTCAAATATGCCGGCCCAGCTTACTTGAGAGCCAAGAGCCAGTATGAGCGCTGCTTTTAAAAAATCACGTCGAGTATTTATCATATTAATCCCGCCTAAACATTCTGAAAAATAGTTTTAGCATTTGAATTGTCCCAGTGAGTCGCCTCCTGATGCCATCTCCATAGAGAAAATCGGTGATGCCACAGATCCCGTCCCACACTTTTTTTGAATAGGGCTGCCACCACATATTTTGCTTCACAAAAGGAAGAATATCCTCCACAATCACTTGCGGCTCAGTCATTTCATCAAAGCCCAGCTTGCCATGGGTTCTGCCGATGCCCGATTCCTTAAAGCCGCCCCAAGGTGTTTCTGCCAGACCGTGACTCATGAGGTGATCATTGATGGTTATAGCTCCAGCCTGAATCCTTTTGCCAAGCTCCACAGCTTTTCGCCTGTTTTTTGACCACACAGACGCAGTAAGCCCCAGGTAGCTATCATTGGCTAAAGCAATGGCTTCATCAAATGTTTGGAATTTCATAATAGCCAGCACAGGTCCGAAAGTCTCATCCTGCATCACCTGCATTGTGTGGTTTACATTGATCAAAACCGTGGCCGGAAGCCATTTCCCAGAGCTGCTTTTCGGAGCCTGGCTTTGGACAAATATCTTCGCTCCTTTGCCCAATGCATCTGCGATATGCGCTTGCACCACTTCAATCTGACTGTCTATGCTCATAGCGCCCATATCATAAGTAAAGGCGCCAGGCGCAGCACCGACCCGTAATCGCTCCACCTCTTTTTTCAGCTTTTCAAGAAAACTGTCATAAACCTTTTCATGAACATAAATTCGTTCAACGCCACCGCAACTCTGTCCCGCATTTGACAGACCGGCCCATACGGCGCCTTTGGCAGTCCGGTCCAGGTCAGCATCATCACAAACCAGCATCGCATCGTTTCCACCCAATTCTAAGCTTAGCGGCGTAAGCGTCTTTGCCGCAAGCGCCATCAATAATTTCCCAGTGGCAACGGAGCCTGTAAAAAAGAGCTTATCCACCCCATTTGGTCTTTCTGCAAGAAAAAGCTTACCGGCATCTCTGCCGCCGATATTTACATAATTAAAGACCCCTTCTGGCATATTGGCGGAGAGAAAGACCTTTTCCAGAATGCGTCCCACCCATTGCGTTTCGGTAGCAGTTTTCAAAAGCACGGAGTTTCCCGCCAGGAGGGCCATCACCACTTCAGAAAATGGAATGGCAAAAGGATAATTCCATGGCGAAATGATGCCCACCACTCCGAAAGGAACCCTGTAGATGCTACTGCGCTTATACGCAAGAAGCCAGTTCCCAGCCCGGAGTTTATGGGGCTTGAGAAATTTGCCGCTTAATTTTATGTAGTAGTCCAGCGCCATCATCGCTGGTAAAAGTTCCGTTGTCAAAGCATCAATCATCGTTTTGCCGTTGTCTCGATGAATAGCCTCAGCGATTTCATTCCGATTTTGGCTGATATAATATGCAAGTTTCCGAAGATAAGCTTTCCGCTCTTTTAAAGGCCTCAGCCCCCAATTGCGTTGAGCTTGCCTGGCTTTGATGATAATAGCTTTCACCTCGTCAGGTGTGTGCATAGGGCTCTCGCCAATTAATTCTCCATTGGCTGGATTGATACACCGTGTAAATGCTCTCTCCATACACTATCCTTTCACCACGCCTGTTGCAGCAGATTCAGAATTGCCGCTTCGTCTGCTTCGCGTGGATTATAAATCAGACTGCCGTCATTGAGGCTTTTTTTTGCTATTTCCGGAAGCTGTGTTTCTGTCACACCTGCATCTTTGAGATTTAGTTTCATTTTTGTCATTTTATGAAGCTCTTGCCGCAGCTCATAAATAACGGCAATGGCCTCTCCAGCACGATCATCAGGCTGTGTTCGCGCATAGCGTTCTGCACCGCCAAGAGGCAGCAGCAGTTCTGCATAAAGCGCTCGATTTATATCAAAATTATATTCCATACCGTATGGCAGCAAAATAGCCATTGCCAATCCGTGAGGAACGCCGGCAACAGACCCTGCTGAATGGCCAATACTGTGTACGATGCCTACCATCGAGTTAGAAAATGCAATGCCAGCCATCAGCGCAGCGTTGGCCATAGTCAGGCGTAGCAGCGGATTTTCGCCATCTATAATGACCTGTGGCAACGTTTCGCTGATTAACTTGACAGCCTGAAAAGCAAAGGCGTCAGATATGGGATTTTTTTGCAAACAGGAGTAAGCTTCGATGGCATGGGTTAGGGCATCCATACCGGTAATGGCTGTAAGCTGCGGAGATAAACTTATTGTCATTTGCGGATCGAGAATAGCCAGGTCTGGTATAATTCTATAGCTGGTAAATGGCATTTTAAGCTGCCTTTCCCGATCAGCTATCACTGCCACCAATGTGGCTTCAGACCCCGTTCCTGCAGTTGTTGGTATTACAAATAGAGGCTTCATTGGTTTTTTCAGCAATTCTGCGCCCATAAGGGAAGCGATATCTTCCGCGCCTTCACTTAGGAGAATATTGACCCCTTTTGCTGTATCAATTACAGTCCCTCCGCCTAATGCAATCAGGGAATCACAATCATTTTGCCGAAACAGAGCCGCAATTTGATTGACGATATCTAATGCAGAATCTTGAGGAATATCATAAAACTCAGCAGCCAGCCTAAATCGTTCATCCCGAATGGCAGATTTAAATTTCTTGACCAGACCAGCGGCAAGGATACCATGCTCAGAAAGAAGCATCGGTCGGCTACAGGCCTTTTGCTCCAGCTCGTAGCCGATATTCTCAAGGGCATGATGACCAGAAATAATTTTTAGCGGACTGTAAAACTCAAAAAGCGGCACTTTCATATATTTCTCCTATCCAAAAAGAAGACCTGAAAAATAGAGCCCAAAACGCAAGATCCAATCCTTTTTCTGTAAAGGAGAGATTGTCTTGAGTACGCGACGGGCAATAAAGCGTGGCAGCATCAGGGTTTGCAGCCTGTTAAAAAGGCGATAGATAATCATCGCATTGCCCGGATCACCCTTAACGCTTGCCAGATGGCGTGCATAAGCAGTATAAAATGGAAGTTGCATAGAAAATATCTGAAAGGCGGCATCCTGCTGCTTAAAAAATATGATCAAATCGCTGTCATACCACTCCAGCCCTTTAAAACGAAGTTTCCCCTTTTCTTTTAGAATGTGAAGGGCTGGCCCCGATGGCGACACATAGAAGCTAAAAGTAAAACCATCTGGCCAAACTGAAATCTCCCGGCGTATCATTGGATCATAACGGCTCAAATATTGCAAACCGCGACCTAAAAAAAAGAATATCGTGTCGAGATAGAGTCTCTTCATCTTTAGTCACTGCTCCCTATGCTCATAAATTAAGCTTATCTAAAAAACGGAAATATTACAAGCACTTTTTCTACGGTTTTTTATTTCGCTCATCATCAGCAGACACCGCTGTCCCGTATAATCTAAAAAACAATTCTGAAT
>DSDE01000206.1 GCA_011049095.1 Fidelibacterota bacterium | reverse complement strand
GCCACAGGAGATTGTCTTACAGCTCAGTGGTTTGAAACATGGCATGCATATCATGAATATTAATTTACCAGAAGTAAGTTACCGCCTAATGAATGACCCTTATATCTGGAATGCAAGGGTAAGTCGTGTATTTCCAAACACGCTTCGTGTCACTATTTTTGAAAGGAAACCAGTGGCAAAAATCTATCTGGGCCAGAGCTATTCTCTTGATAAATTTGGAGCAATATTACCGGAAAGCCGACGTGCAGAACCACTGCCCCTACTAAGTGGAATACAAGCTGTAGAAGATTTTAAAATGGGCTATAGCAGTGCAGACCTTCTCATACGGCAAGGAATAGACCTAATAATGCAGAGCCAGATTCGTTATCCTAAAACATTAGGCAATCTGTCGGAAGCGCACTGGGATAATGCTACAGAATCGTGGATTCTCATTTTAGACAGCTCCAAGCCGCAAATAAAAATTGGCAGAGTAGATTTGAGGAAGAAATTAGCCATTCTCGATTCATTTATTGAGAATGAGATGAAAATGGGCAAAACAATCAAACAGCATGTATATCTTGACCTGAGATACAACGATCAGGTCATCGTGGGACGGAGAAGTTAATGGTAAAAAGAAATGGAAATATTATCGCATCCATTGACATTGGGTCGTCAAAAATATGCGCCATTGTGGCAGAATTTGATGGGGAAAGTGGAAAGTATCGGCTCAAGGGCAATGGTAAAGTACCATCAAAAGGGCTAAGAAAGGGAACTGTAGTCGATATCATTGAGACCCGAGAGGCAATGAAATCAGCTATGAGCAAGGCACAGAATGAATCAGAAACAACCATCAGCCATGTGCTGATTGGTGTCGGTGGAGACCATATAAATTCTCTCATCACCCATCCTGGTATTAATCTTTCCTATAGGGATGACCCCGAGGCTGCTTTGCCTCAGGTAAAACAGGAAGACATCGATATTTTAATGGAAAAGGCTCAGCAGATTAATCTGGACCCAGGTCGGGAGATTCTGCGTGTGATTCCTCAGTTTTTTCAGCTTGACAATGAGACGGAAATACTTAATCCATTGGGATTATCTGGAAATAAGCTCAGCCTTGATGCGTATATCATTCACGCTGCTACCACAAATCTGGAAAACTTGCGAAAAAGTGTGCTCAGCACCGGCCTAAATATCGCTGGACTTATGCTCAATAGCCTTGCCAGCGCGAGCGCAGTGCTCACAGAAAATCAGAAAGACCTGGGTGTCATGCTCATTGATATTGGCGGCGGCACAGCCGATGTAACGGTTTATAAAGAAGGCATATTGGTTTTTACCGGCAGCATCGGCTATGGTGGAGCAATTATTACCAGAGATATTGCCCAAATTGCGCAAATCGCTCCAGACCTTGCCGAAGACCTAAAAATCCGCCATGCTTGGGCTACTAAAAATATGGCAGAAGCCAATGGTATTACTGACATTAAAGTGAAAAATGTCAGCGGGGAAGCTGATGTCTGGTTTGATTCAAGAGACCTCTCTGAATATGTGGAAGCCAGAATTAGGGAAATATTCTACCTGGTGAGGCAACTGATTGGCCAGCAGGTACATATTGGAAGCCTGCGGGCTGGTATCGTGTTAACAGGTGGAACAGCTAAGCTGAAAGGAATAAGTGAGCTGGCAGAGGAGCTTTTCGGTATCCAGGCAATTATTGGATATCCTAAAGCCGTTCCAGGTCTGGAGGAATGTGGTTTAGGACCTGAGTATGCCACGGCTTTGGGGCTCCTTCAATTTGGAAAGCCTTCCGCTAAGAATCTTCCTATTGGTTCATCTAAAGGCAAAATTGGCAATATTTTTGTTAAAGTCTATAAATTTGTTAAAGAAAAATTATTCTAAAAGGAGGATGCTATGATGGTTATTTACGATGATTTCGATGATTCCCGGGCCAAGATTAAGGTTGTCGGTGTTGGCGGAGCTGGTGGCAATGCGGTAAACCGGATGATCGAGAGCAACCTGACAGGTGTGGAATTTATCGCAGTCAACACGGATGCCCAGGCTTTGAATCGTTGCCTGGCCCAGGTTAAAATTCAGATAGGACGTGAGGTAACACGAGGATTGGGAGCTGGCGCTAGGCCCGATATTGGCAGAAAAGCAGCCGAAGAGAGCAAAGATGCCATATTGCAGGCTATTGAAGGAGCTGATATGGTATTTATAACCGCTGGTATGGGTGGCGGAACCGGAACTGGCGCTGCGCCTCTGGTGGCAGACCTAGCCAAATCAAGCGGTGCGCTCACAGTGGGAATCGTTACAAAGCCTTTCTCCTTTGAAGCGCGGGCCCGTTCCAAAAATGCAGAATTAGGCATCGCTGAATTGCGCCGCTATGTTGACACGCTGATTGTTATTCAAAATGAAAAGCTTTATGAAATCGTTGGTGATGATGTCACCATCGTGGAGGCCTTTCACCAGGCTGATACTATCCTCAATCAGGCCACAAGCGGAATAAGCAATATTATCAACAGCACAGGCCTTGTCAATGTTGATTTTGCTGATGTAAAGACAATTATGGAAAATATGGGTGATGCAATAATGGGTATTGGAACTGCCTCAGGGCCTCAAAGGGCGGTTATGGCGGCTTCATTAGCCATCAATAGTCCTATTCTCGATGACGTCTCTATTTCCGGCGCCAAAGGTGTACTCATTAATTTTACAGGCACAAATAATATCAAACTTAGTGAGCTGCGGGAAGCCGCGGAAGTGGTTCATCAAGCAGCAGGTGATGAAGCAAATATCATTTTTGGTACAGTTATTAACGAGGAAATGGGAGATGAGATACAGATTACTGTCATTGCCACCGGTTTTAACGAGGAGTCTATCCAGAAAAGAGCGGAAGAGCAAGAGATTGCCTTGCCTCAGCAGCCTCAACCCAGCCAAATTAGCATAGCAAACGGGATAAATAACTCAGTATATATGGCAGCGCCAGCAAACGGACCGGCAGCCAACAGCCCGAGAGTTGCAAGTAAAGATACTACTAAAACAACAAGTCCATATCATGGGTTTACTGGCTTTGGAAAGATTGCTATGGACGATAGACTGGAAGAGCCGGCATATATTAGAGCAAGACAAAATATGCTTATGAAATAAATCATCACATAAATAATACAAATATTCACTGAATATTTGTATTATCAGGATAGGCAAAAACGACGATAAATGAAAAAAAGGCTTTGGTTTAACCGGCCTTTTTTTGCATTTTCCCATGATGAGAAAAAATAGAATAAGCGCTCTAATATTCTGCATTTTTACTTTACCGGTCTGGGCAACAGAGAGCAGTTTGACACTTTACGCTGATATAGGATTTGAATGTTCTGAAGTACTTAAATCTGAGCTGGGAGATTACTATGTTTTAAAAGCTGACCAGAGAACGATAAGTTATTTTAATGATGGATTAAAAGAAATAAAAACCGTGACTTTTCCAGTTTCTGGTGATTTGTCACTAGAAAATATAGATGCTATCCTATGGCAGCTACCGGCTACGCTATATGTTTTTGATGGCCTTGGTGGCGCCGTATTTGAGTTAGATAGGTTTCTCACAATTTTAAGGAGATATTCATTGCCGGCATCGAATTTTCAATTTCGACAGGCCCTATGGCTGACAAACAGAAATTGGCTTCTTTTCGATCCATTTGCAGGTGTTTTGGTGGAAAGTATGTCTGGATCAAACCAAGTTTTTGAATGGGGCAGTTTTTCTCTAAATCAATATATCAGCACAGAAACAGTTATTAAAAAAACTGAAAAATACATACTAGTTTGGACACCTCGGCAAAAACTCCTTCTCGTGCTGAATTATCAGGGCTCAGTTTTGAGGAAAATGAGTTTTCCAGATGAGGGTAATGATGCCAAGTTTTTCAT
>DSDE01000402.1 GCA_011049095.1 Fidelibacterota bacterium | reverse complement strand
GTGATATTCTCATTTTATCTGGTGATGTGCCTGCCCTAAGCGCTGAAACCCTCGATTCTCTGTATCAGACGCATCGCCGGCAAAACGCTTATGGCACTGTACTGACAGCCATTTTTGAGAATCCCAGCGGCTATGGGCGCATTGTCCGCAATGATGATGATACACTGCAAGGCATTGTGGAAGAGAAAGATGCCGATGATGAAATACGTAAAATTAAAGAGATCAATTCCGGCATTTATATTTTTCGTGGGGAACTCCTTTTTGATTATCTTCGTAAAGTAGATAATGACAATGCACAAAAAGAGTATTACCTGCCAGATATCCTGCCAATGCTGGTGCGTGATGGCTATAAAGTGGCGCTACAAGTGGCTAGGGACCCCGATGAGATCAGCGGGATTAATACGATTGAGCAGCTCCAGGAAGTGGAAGAAAAGATTTTATTAAAACAAGGAGAAGCGTGATGATAAAAAGGTCTGTTTTCTCAATCATTTATCTTTTGACTGTGAGCGCTTTGTTGCTGGCACAGTTTCCTGTGGGGCAGAGCGGATTTTCCAGCAGGGATATCGGCGTGAAGATAAATAGCAGCCGAGATGTGGCTAGTCTTTTCAGCAGGCTACAGATGACCCATTCCGTTGGCGCTGCTATGAGCAGCTCAAGTTTTGGCTCTATAGGGGTGATGAGTTATCAAAATAATTTTTTCTTGCCCGTATCTGAAAAAATGAGCCTGAAAGGCACCCTTTATCTGATGCAGCCGGCTTTTGCCTCCAATCCAATGATCCAAAATAATATTGGCAGTGACCCCTCTATCTATTATGATACAGAGCTCAATTACAAGCTGGGTGAAAAAACAAATATCAGTATCGGAATCAGCAATTTTCCATATTACCAGTCACCTTATTACCAAGGATATGGCTTTTCAGGCAGAGCTATATCCCCAATCTGG
Source organism: Fidelibacterota bacterium (assembly GCA_011049095.1). Taxonomy (GTDB): domain Bacteria; phylum Fidelibacterota; class Fidelibacteria; order Fidelibacterales; family DSDE01; genus DSDE01. The sequence goes on along the minus strand of DSDE01000402.1, from coordinate 2,944 downwards.
ATGAAACCATGAGCAAGCGCAAGCCGGTTTCTGCCAATCGTATTTCCCTGGTGCTTAATGGTATTATTTCCATTCTCGCTGTTGTTGTGCTGCTTTTTGTCTATTCATTTTTTGAGACGGCAAAGCGGGAAGAAACCCGGCAGATTGTCTATTCCGGCAGTATCGAGGATATTCCTGTGGCCTTGCTGGAAGGGCAGGAGAAGGCAAAGAAACAGGTCAATATGGTTGTTCAGATTCTCAATGGATGTGGCGCCAAAGGAATTGCCAATGAGATGAAAAGCTACCTCACAGGTCTTGGCATTGATGTTCGCAGCACGGGGAATGCTGACAATTTTGGCTATACTAAATCTAAAGTTTTGATTCATCACGATCAGTATTCCCAAGCCGATCAGTTTGTCAAATTGATTGGCGGGCTGATGATACCGGAGTATCGTAAGCTGATGCCGGGCCAGGAATATGATTATACACTGATTTTGGGTGAAGATTTTCTCGATTTGCAGCCCTTTGCTGCTACAAACCTAAGCGCGAATATTGAAATTCTCAATGGTTGCGGCGCTTCAGGACTCTCGCACCGTTTTCAGCAATATATGTCGGCCAATGGCTATGAAGTGAAAAGTGTTGGGAATGCTGAGCACTTTGATTATCCCAGAACGAAAATCATCGTTCACAATCGTCTGAACCGCAAAGCCGTATCCCTTTCGGAAAAGCTGGGTGTTGCAGCAGCCGATGTACAATACTCAGATGAATTCGGAAATAATAAGATTGACGTCACCCTGATTTTAGGTAACGACTATTTTCATCTGACGCCATATAAAAACTTGGAGATACGATAAATAATGACCTTTGATCCAGAACTGGCTGAAAGTAAGAGCCACGCTATCGCTTTAGCCGCTGCTGAGGCTATGCTTTTAAAGAGAGCGGAGAATATTGTTATTCTTGATATGCGGAAATTAGTTGCTTACACCGATTATTTTGTAATCTGTCACGGAAATGCTGATATTCACGTGAAGGCCATTGCTGATACGGTAGAAGACTCACTGCTTCAATATGGAGAAAAATATCTTAATAAAGAGGGCTATGAAAACCGTAAATGGATTCTCTTGGATTATGTAGATGTCATTGTCCATATCTTTGATAAAGAGAGCCGCGATTTTTATGATTTGGAATACTTGTGGGCCGATGCCTCCCGACAAGAGATTTTAGACCTACAATAGATTTTTAAATATCCAAGAGGGAGAAAGTTTTGATTAAGGCCATTCAGGAAAGAATTAGAAATTATTTGGATGAGCAGGGTTATGAGGGTCTTGATTTTATTGTTGAGCGGCCCAAAAAGAGAGCATTTGGTCATATCAGCACAAATCTGGCAATGAAGCTGGCGCCCCTTTTGCGAAAAAACCCCTATCAGATTGCCGGAGAGCTGGCGGAGACGCTTTTTCAGAATATTCAATATCTTGAAAAGATTGAAGTCATTAGGCCGGGATTTATCAATTTCTTTTTTAAAGCGGCCTATTTTCAATCTCTTGTGGAAGAGCTTTTGGCGGCAGGCGCTGACTTTCAAAAACCACAATTGCTAAAAAAAGAGAAAATACAGGTGGAGTTTGTTAGCGCAAATCCCACTGGCCCCCTGACTATCGGACACGGACGACAAGCTGTTTTAGGAGATACAGTAGGGCGGATTTTTGAATGGTTTGGCCATGAGATAACGCGTGAATATTATTTTAACGACGCCGGACGACAGATGCGTCTTTTGGGGCTTAGTGTGTATGCCCGTTATATGAATCTTTTTGGCTATGAAGCCGAATTGCCTGATGATGGCTACCAGGGTGATTATATTATAGATATTGCGAAATCTATAGCCGATAAATGGAGCGATAAATATCTGAATCAGCCGGAAAATTCACTCTTTACAGATTTTGCCGCTGAATCGGTTTTCAAAATGATCCAGACAAGTCTGGAACGGCTGAATATCCGCCATGATGTCTATTACAATGAGAAAGACCTCTATGCAGAAGGCAAGATCAGCGAGGTGCTGAAGATTCTCGAAGAAAAGAACTTTACCTATCAATATGACGGCGCCATCTGGTTTAAAGCCAGGTTCTTTGGCGCTGAAAAAGATAGAGTTTTGGTAAAAAGCAGCGGCGAGCCGACCTATCGTCTTCCCGATATTGCTTATCACCGCCAAAAGCTTCTGCGTGGCTTTGACCGTATCATTGATCTTTTTGGCGCTGACCATCATGCTACTTTTCCAGATGTCATTGCAGCGCTGCAGGCGATGGATTTAGATAGTTCGAAGATCCAGGCGCTTATACACCAATTTGTTACCTTAACGAAAGACGGAGAAAAGGTCAAGATGTCCACCAGGAAAGCGACTTTTGTCACCCTTGATGAGCTTATTGATCTAGTGGGGGCTGATGTTGTCCGCTATTTTTATTTGATGCGCGGTGCAGATTCTCATCTCAATTTTGATATTTCCCTTGCGCAGAAAGAGTCCGATGAAAATCCGGTCTTTTATCTTCAATATGCACACGCCCGTATGCACAATATCTTGGTTCACAGTCGTGAAAAAGGCATTGAAAGTTTTTTAGAAGGCGACTGCAGTCTTCTCATTGAAGATGAAATTCTCGAAGTGCTGGATATTATCAGCGAATTTGGCGAGATAATGGAAACAGCAGCCCGCACCCTTGACCCGATTCACCTCATCAACTATCTGCAGAAACTCGCCACGGCTTTTCATCGTTTTTATGCCAGGCATCGTGTGGTTTCGGAAGACCTGGAGCTTTCCAAAGCCAGGTTAAAATTTATTTTAGCCGTAAAGACTATAATTACCAACGCTATGGGTATTTTAGGCATCCACACACCAGATGTGATGTAGTCTCTCTTCTTCTATTATTTCTTGGAAAACATTTGTCAGTCTGGGCTTAGCCTATTTTGCCGACACCAATTT
>DSDE01000207.1 GCA_011049095.1 Fidelibacterota bacterium | reverse complement strand
ACCAAAAACTGGAAAGCCCTGAGCCGGGTATTCTCACCAATCTGACAGATCCTCATTCGCTGCCGCAAAACTTTGTTCTCCACCCGGCATTCCCCAATCCCTTCAATGCAGAAATACAGATTCGCTACGATCTGCCGGTGGCCCAAAAACTGAGTCTGCAGGTTTATGATATACAAGGCCGACAGCTATCACAGCTTTATCATGGCTATCAGACGGCCGGCAGCCATCAATTAAGCTGGAATGCCCAAAACAACGACGGGCTGCCCCTCAGCTCTGGCGTCTATATACTTCGTCTCCAATCTGATACAAAACTTCAAACGCAAAAAGTCGTGCTTATTAAGTAGGAGTAAAAATGGCTTCTGTAGAATATCGCAATGTTTCTAAAAATTTTGACCAGGTGAAAGTCCTTCACGATATCAATCTGACCATCAACGATGGCGAATTTGTGGTCCTCGTTGGGCCATCTGGCTGCGGCAAATCAACCTCCTTGCGTATGCTGGCCGGTTTGGAATCAGTTAGCTCCGGCACCATTCTCATAGACGGTAAAGACATCACCGACAAGCATCCCAAAGACAGGGACATTGCCATGGTTTTTCAAAATTATGCCCTATACCCACATATGTCGGTTTATGAGAATCTCGCTTTTGGCCTGAAAATGCGCCGTATGGATAAAGCGGATATTGATAAGCGGGTTCAGGAAGCCGCCGCTATACTAAAAATCGAGATGCTGCTGGATCGCAAACCCAAAGCCCTCAGCGGCGGACAGCGTCAGCGCGTGGCTCTAGGACGAGCCATCGTTCGCAAGCCAAAAGTCTTTCTCTTTGATGAGCCCCTTTCCAATCTGGATGCCAAGCTGCGGGTACAGATGCGCTCCGAAATCAAAAAGCTCCATCAAACCCTAGGGGTTACGATGCTTTACGTCACTCACGACCAGGTGGAAGCTATGACTATGGGCGACCGAATCTGCCTGATGGACAGCGGCTACATTCAGCAATACGATACGCCGCTAAATATATACAATGAGCCGACCAACCGCTTTGTAGCTGGATTTATCGGCAGCCCGCCTATGAATTTTCTGTCGGTGCAGCGAAAAAATGGCGGCCTTCTTTTGGGAAAAAATGCTCAGCCTTTCACCGGCTATGATATTCCTAAAAATATGGAAAAAGCAGAGATTGGCATTCGTCCCGAGGACCTGCTGATAGCTAAAGAAGGCGCCTCAGCCACTGTGGAGCTTATCGAGCCCCTGGGCAGCGAGCTATATATAGAGCTGAATCTGGCAGGAGAATCAGTGACGGGGCGCTTTGCCCCAGACCTGAAGCTACAGCCCGGAGATAAGATTAACATCCAATTCCGCGAACAAAAAGTTCACTGTTTTGATTTAGAAAGCGGTCTGCGCTGCCCAAATTGACAATTTCTTTGCGAGTTCTCCTGAAATCTTCTAAATTCCAGCTATGAATAATAAAAAGATTTTAATAGACGGCTCAAATCTGAGTCTTGATGATTTTCGCTTTTTTCTGGAAAATCATCCAAAAGCAGCGATTTCTCCAAAGATTATGGAGAATATCAGCCGCACGCGTCAATACATAGAAAAGCGCATCCAAAGCGGCGATGTGGTTTACGGCCTCAATACCGGTTTTGGGCATCTGGCTTCTGAGCATATTCCCTATGAACAACTGCAGAAATTGCAGCTTAATCTCATTCGCAGTCACGCAGCCGGTATCGGTGAGCCAATGTCTATTCCCATTGTACGGCTCATGATGCTTATAAAAATTGTTAGTCTTGCCCGAGGTTTCAGCGGCGTGCGCCCTGCTGTCCTGGAGCAGCTTCTCTTTTTTCTCAACGAAGGTATCACACCAGTCATTCCCAAAAAAGGCAGCGTCGGAGCCAGTGGAGACCTGGCGCCTCTTGCGCATCTTGCACTGCCCCTGATTGGTGAAGGCGAAGTTTTCTATAAAGATAAGCGTCAGCCTGCTGCTGATGTGCTGCATAAGCTCAGTCGTCTGCCTCTGGTTTTAGAAGCCAAAGAGGGGCTGGCTATTATCAATGGCACACAGTCTATGGTGGCCCATGGTATTCGCGCCCTTCTTCAGATGGAAAGCCTGCTCTACAGTTCGGAGCTAATTAGCGCCGCTTCCATTGATGCCCTTAAAGGATCGTTGAGCCCCTTCCATCCTGCAATTCAGCAAGCCAAAGGAAGTCCCTTTAATGCGGCTCTTTCAAAACGTATCAGGCGCTATCTTTTAGAAAGTGAAATCAACGCTAGTCACAAAGGCTGCGGCAAGGTACAAGACCCCTATTCATTTCGCTGCTCACCTCAGGTTTTAGGCGCAATCTGGGAAGCTTTTGACCATGCGCAAAAAGTGCTAATTCGTGAAGCAAATGCCGTTTCAGATAATCCGCTGATATTTCCCGATGAAGAGTTGGTACTAAGCGGCGGAAATTTTCATGGCGAATCGCCTGCTCTGGTAATGGATTATCTGGCATTGGCTGTTGCAGAGATGGGCGCAATTTCGGAAAGGCGCATCGCTATCCTCGTAGATAAACATATGAGTGGACTGCCAGCATTTTTAATTAAAAACAGCGGCATAAACAGCGGATTTATGATTGCCCACGTTACTGCCGCCGCCCTGGCCAGCGAAAACAAGACCCTGGCTCACCCGGCAAGCGTTGACAGCCTGCCAACCTCGGCCAACCAGGAAGACCACGTGAGTATGGGACATTGGGCCGGACAAAAATTATTGCAGGTTCTGGAAAATGTTGAAGCTATTTTAGCAGTCGAGCTGATTTCTGCAATGCAGGGAATAGATATGCATCGTCCCCTGAAAAGCAGCCCTATCATCGAAGAGCTTTATCACCATTTTCGGGAGACGGTGCCGTTTTGGGAATATGACCGCCTCATGCACCGCGATATCGAAGCTGCCGTGAAATTTATCCGCAGCAATCTTCTTTTTCATCTGGTAAAGGAAATTGAGAAAAACAAGTGAAACGCGAACTCATAACGGAAAATATTGTCCGCCAGGCTATTCATCAGAGTAAACCACTGATAATCAGCGAGAATGCCATCATTACGCCGGCTGCGCAAGACCTCATTCGGGAACATCGCCTTACAGTTCAGAGAGCTGGCTTGGTTTCGAGCGCTAAAACGGAGATTCCAAATCAGCCGAGATTTGAGAAGAGGTGGGGCGAAGCGCTTTTCAGCAATAAAAAAGTAATTGCTCTGGGTGCGGACCACGGCGGCTTTCCCGTAAAAGAGATGCTAAAAGATTTTATCATCAGCCTGGGATTTGAGATTGCCGACTATGGCACAGACAGTGTGGAGCGCACCGATTATCCAATCTATGCTGCTGCGGTGGCCAGAGCTGTACAAAAGGGTGATGCTTTTCGGGGGATTATCATAGATGGCGCAGGCATCGGCTCCGCAATCACCGCCAATAAATTTAAAGGAATTCGCGCCGCCACCGTCTGGGACTCCCTCTCTGCCAAAAACTGTCGCGCTCACAATGACGCCAATGTATTATCGTTGGGTGGTCTGCTCCTCGGGGTAGATCCTATCAAAGAAATAGTACGCATCTTTCTCACTGAAGAATATGAAGGCGGCAGACACCAGGAGCGGCTCGACCTCATCAGCCGCTTTGAGGAAGAGCTTTTCAAAACATAAAAATATCCGACCTAAACCATTCAGAATGGGCAAGGGAACGAATGAACAGCTATACAATGAATTGCATGGTTTGCTTCTCTCCCCTTTGATAAAGCTCTTTTTTCACCCCGATAAATCGGGGTCTTAACCTAAAGGAATACTCGTGCCCGGTCACCGTCCGGCCGCTGTACAGCAGACCAGCGTATCGCGCTAAAATAGGTATTTGTAGAGTGTTCAATTGTAAAATTATGATTT
>DSDE01000405.1 GCA_011049095.1 Fidelibacterota bacterium | reverse complement strand
GTTTAACCGTGTTACGGGAGGGGGACTCATTCCCGGTGCAGTAATACTTTTGGGTGGTGATCCCGGCATCGGAAAATCTACCCTGGCGCTTCAGCTCATTAGTGATCTTTTTCGCAACAGCCGCCTTAAAGGTATTTATTTCAGCGGAGAAGAGTCGGTGGAACAGGTTTCTCTGCGGGCTGCCCGTCTGCAAATCGTTCCCGATGAATTTGCCATCAGTCAGGATATGGACCTGGGGCGGGTGATTGCCGCCATCAAAGAGGAAAAGCCACAATTTGTAATTATAGACAGCATTCAGACAATCTATTCGCCCAATGGTGATGCGCTGCCTGGCACGATTTCACAGATTCGGGAATGTGCAGTAGAGCTGATGAATCTCGCAAAGCAGCAGCAGTGTATCATCCTTATGATTGGTCACATTACCAAGGATGGTAATCTGGCAGGCCCCAAACTGCTGGAGCATCTGGTAGATACGGTTCTCTATCTGGAGGGTGACAATCAGCATGGCTACCGCATTTTAAGACCGGTGAAAAATCGTTTCGGGGCTACCAATGATATTGGCATCTTTGAAATGAAACAGAATGGACTTCATTCAGTAGAAAACCCCGGCGAGCTGTTTCTCAGTGAAAGGCCCGAAGAGCTGCCTGGCTCTATTATTGCCTGTGGGGCTGACAGCAGCCGGCCACTCTTAGTGGAAGTTCAGGCGCTCACAGCCCGGGCTGCTTACGGTTCACCGCAGCGAAATGCCACCGGTATTGACGGTCGTCGTCTTGCTATGCTGCTGGCCATCATCGAGCGACATCTGCGCCTTCCAGTCAGTCAATTTGATGTCTTTGTCAATGTGGTGGGCGGCCTGAAATTTTTCGAGCCGGCGATGGACCTGCCGGTGATTGCTGCTATTCTCAGCAGTATGCGCGAAACGCCTGCGCCTGAAAGTTCGGTTTTTTGTGGAGAAGCTGGTCTTACCGGCGAAATCCGCAGTGTTAATCTGATGGAAAGGCGCATCGAAGAGGCCGAAAGACTAGGCTTTAAAAGACTATATATCCCCAAAATGAAAAATTTCAACCCCAATCGTCGAATCGAGATCCGCCTGCTGAACGCCCTCCATGAACTGGAAGCGCTTTTTTGAGTAAGGCGCTGATTAGCTAAAGAGTAGATAAGCAGATCGGCGAGAAAACGGTCAGTTACACCCCTTACCTCTTACTCATCACCCGCCACTGGCTGCGCAGTGAATGCCCTGGATTTTGGGCGATAGTGCGGCCTGCAGCATCGATTTCGGTTTTTATTTTCTCTAGGAGTGCATCGGGACTAAGACTGACGCCGGCTTTCTTGGGGTAGATGGCGTAATTTTTCCGATATTTCATCGGCGTAAAATTTGGCATAATCACATTTGCGCCGGCTTTGAGGGCCAAGAGTCTGCCGCCGGGACTCAGTGTTTCCAGAGAAGTGGTGGCCGGAAGATGCGTCACTTTCGTCAAAAGGCGTGAGGCGGCTATGGCTTTCAGCGTCATTTCTGCAGCGCCTGCTTCATCTTTTGCCAGTGGTGTATTTGAATCGGGAATAAATGGTCCCATTCCCGCCATATCTGCACCAATTTCCTGTAGATGGTAAATGTCTTTCGCCAGACGTCTATACTTTGTCCTGGCAAACCAATCATAAAGCCGCTCCCAAGCTGATAACCTATTTGCCGCAGGTCTTTCTGACAGCGCACACGTTCCTGATAATCACAATCCGGGTGAATCTTTTTATAAATTGCCGGATTTGTGGTTTCGATTTTAAGCAGATAGCGGTCTGCGCCAGCTTCAAACCAATCTCTATATGTATCTGCATCGCGCTCACCCAGACTCAGCGTGATAGCCAGGGGAAAACGACGCTTAATTTCCTTGATAAGTTCACTTACCCTTGAGCGGCTCCAGTGAAGGTCTTCGCCAGATTGCAGCACCACCGTGGAAATGCCAGATTGATAGATGCGTTCGATTGCCTGGAGAATTTCAATTTCGTCCATTCGGTAGCGTACGATGGTATGATTAGCATGCCGTAGTCCGCAATAGTCACAATTTCTACGACAAAGATTGCTGAATTCAATAATGCCCCGCAGATGGACCTCATCCCCCACGTAATATTGCCTGATTTCATCGGCTATTTGAAAAAGCATTTCCAAATCACGGGGCTTTTCCAGGCTGAGGAGAAGACGGATATCTGCTTCACTTAAGTATTCCTGGGCGGCAATCTGGGCTATAGAAAAGTATGGCTGATACATTTAATTACCGGGTGGCAGGTGACAGATGACAGGTGAGAAGGTGAGGGCTTGAAAAGTATTTTCATTTCTCTGTTTTCCGTTTTCCACTCGTCTCTTTCTCGTTCTCTGATTCCCGACTCCCGACTCCTAAAAATAAAGGTCTCTTTCGCCATTTTTGATTTTGTCTAAGCGTTTGCGCATTTCTGCAATAATTTTAGGATTCTCAAGTTGATTCAGATTCTCTCCGATGGCCTGCCAGCCTTTTTTTGCTGTGCTTTCCGGCGCATAGTCCATCAGGTATTCAGCAAGTGTAAGGATGGCATTAGGCGTGCAGTAGCGCTTGATGAATCCGGGAACACTAAACTCCATAAAATGCTCCCCGGTGCGGCCTAAGCGATAGCAGGCAGTGCAAAAGCTGGGGAGATAGCCCATTTCTAGAAGCTCATCAATAATTTCATTGAGGCTGCGGGCGTCATTGATGCGAAACTGCTCTTTATTGAGGTTTTGCTGCTCATTGAGGATATTGGCGTAGGCGCCCAGCTCAATTTTGGTGCCGCCGTCAATTTGTGAAACGCCAAACTGCATCACGGTTGTGCGGACGGCTGGTGTTTCCCGGGCGGTGAGTATCATTCCGGTGTAGGGAACGGCGAGACGGAGGATGGCAATAAGGCGAACGAACTCATCATCGCTGACGATATGTGCCGGATCAATGAGGGCGCTGGCGGCTTCCTGAAGACGGGGAAAGCTGATGGTATGTGGGCCGACATTATACACGGCTTCGAAATGATTGGTATGGCGCACCAGGCTGAGGACTTCAAAGCGCCAGTCGTAAAGACCAAATAGCGCGCCGATGCCCACATCATCCACACCACCTTCCTGCGCCCGGTCTAAGGCCGTGAGCCGATAATTATAGTCGCTTTTTTGTCCGCTGATGTGGAATCGTTGATATCTTTCCGGGTGATAGGTCTCCTGAAAGACCTGATATGTGCCTATACCGGCTTCTTTCACCGTGCGGAAACCTTCAATTTCTAAAGGTGCAGCATTGATATTGACGCGGCGGATTTCTCCATTGCCTTTTTTCACCGAATAGACAGTGCGCACGGTGTCGGCAATATATTTTGCATTATAGATTGGATGTTCACCAAAAACGAGAATGAGTCGCTTTTGACCATTGTCTTCCAAGGCTTCGACTTCTTTTATCAGCTCGGCTTTATTTAGGGTTTTGCGCTCGGCTTCACGATTTTCGACGCGAAAGCCGCAATAGGCGCAGTTGTTGGTACAGAAATTCCCAACATATAGCGGGGCAAAAAGGACGATGCGATTGCCGTAAACCAGTTCTTTCAGGCATCGGGCGCCATCAAGAATTTCTTCAACCAGCTCTGGTTCGCTGGCATTGCAGAGAAGAGCTGTCTCTTTCATATTGAGCCGCTCTTTGCTGAGGGATTTGGCAATCACATCACGCACGGCTGCGGCATCGGGGCGGGCCTTCTCCAGGCTTTCTTCAATTTCTTGCACGTCTATAAATGGCTGCATCGCCTCGTCAGGAATTTTATATTTTTCAGGTTTAAATTTCATCTTTTACTCCGTTCATTCTGACTTTCATTTCGCAGTAATCATTCCAAATCTTTTCGTATGATAGGGAAATCAATGTGAATGGTGGTTCCTTTTTGAAACTGGCTCTCAAGTGTG
>DSDE01000183.1 GCA_011049095.1 Fidelibacterota bacterium | reverse complement strand
GTAGAATAGGGCCAGGCTGCCAAAGTCAACAATGGACTAAAAACAAAAAGTGGCTGGTATCCGGCATATTGTATCAGCATGCTGGAAATGATGGGAATCAGCGCCTCAGTCAGATTGAAAGCGCTGCTGATCCCGGAATACAGGGCGCGGTTTTCATCAGTGCAAATATCAACTAAAACACCTTCAAATGAGATATGCCTTGCTCTGATTGCAAAACCGCTGAAAAAAAAGAGCAGCCGATACCAGATAAAGGCCCTCTCATTAAGCCGTTCGCTGGATGCCAACTGGAAACCCTTTAGTATGTTCATTTATAATTTATTGATAATATACATATTACGGTAATTTAAAATCGTTGTCAGTCAGCGGGATATTTATTTGGATCTTTTTATAACCAAATTCTTCAAATAGCCCACGGTCATCGTAAACAGTAAATTTTACTGGTAATTTACTTTTCAAATCAATCCAGATATCCATAGCCGCCGCGTAGTCTGTGGGAATTCGTATGATCTTGCCTGTTTCAAGATATTCATAATTTTTCAAGCCCTTATTTCTTTCAAATATCATATATTCACTCAGTTTACGCTCTTTGGCGATGGTGATGATGCTTTCATTTTCCTTAACAGTATAGCTTTGCCACTGGAAATATGGATTTTCTAAATGAACGACCTGACACATTTTTTCATCATATATTTTCATCTCGCCAAGCCGTAGAATTGTTCCAAGGTTTTCATTATATTTCTCCAAAAGACTGACCAGTATATCAACAGTATAGCCAAAGCCAGCTCTGTCTGGGGTGTGATGCCCAGATTTGCGGATAAGCCAATCATCCATACTCAAAGTCAGAGGCACCCAGGGAAAAGTATGGGGCTTTACCTGGATTTTTCTGCCCAGCTTGAGACTGTCATAGATGACAATAGCGCCTTTTTCGGGAAAGTGGCGCTCGTAATAGACTTTTGGCGGCGAGACAATCATTTTGAATATACCGCCACGTTTGATAATTTCGCCATTTATTCGCTCTTTGGTTTCTGTAGTATAGGTGATTGATTGAACTGTTTTTGTTTGTGCTATCATTTCTGCAATCAGTTTTTGCACATCTTTAAAATCACTCAGCAGAGGCTTGCTGATTGAGATAATAATGATAAGGATGGCTGAAAGCTGCAACTTATTTCTTGATATCATAATTTTCCTTCATAGAATTAAATTTTAAGGATGTGTTAATAAATGGCATATAAGTATTCAATTAATTATTTCAGGGTCTATGGCCAAAAAGATATGAAAGCCGCTTCTGAAAAGCATTATAAATATCTTCTTCGAAAAGTACAAAACGTAATTCCAGCAAGCTTTTAGCACGCAATAAAAATTCAATGCTTTCCTCCAACATAATTTTGGCACAGATATGAGGCGAAAAATTTCCAACGCCAAAAGCAGGAAAAGCCATTGACTTGCAGCCCAGTTTTTCTGCTTCTATAAGGCTATTCTTTACAGCTTGCCGAATAATTTCTTCATTCGTTTGCAAATCCTGACCCATAACTGCAGCGTGTATGATGTATTTTGCATCTAATTTTCCGGCGCTGCTTATCACGATCTCACCGGTTTTTTGGGGACCCTGATTCATTGCTTCCTGTTCTATTTTTGGCCCGGCTGCTTTTTTAAGTGCACCTGCTACGCCGCTTCCCATCCAGAAATGGTTATTGGCTGCATTTACCAAACAGTCGCATTTTTCCGAACTTATGTCACCTCGGATTAATGTTATATGAGCTTTTGCAATCTTGATTTTGTTCAATTTTCCTTACCCTTAGCGCTTAAATCTTCAAAAACATATTCTTTCTTCAGTCTGTTCCAAAGCTCCTCATCAAGACGCAAACGAAAATCAATCCAATCGTCACATTTCTCCACTTGAATATTTTTCCCAAATTGGTGGAGTTGTGCTATTAGCTTACCGTCACTGTTTTGAACTCTAATATGGCGATTTATGGCATCGCTGTCCATTCTTTGGATAATGATCTCAATAATCTTATCCAGTCCGATTCCGCGGGCGGCAGAAATAAAGATAGCGTCCGGGAATTCCTTTTTTATTAGGGAAATATTCACACCATCAGGAATTATATCTGTTTTATTGAAAATACTGATATATCTTTTGGAAGGAATCTCGAAGTTTGCCAGTGTTTCATTAATAGTCTTGATATGCAGCCTGAAATCACCGTCGCTGATGTCAATGATTTTTAGAAGCAGATCGGCAGCAGCGGTTTCTTGGAGTGTCGAGCGGAATGAAGCCACCAACTGATGGGGTAATTTCTGAATAAACCCAACCGTATCACTGAGGTAAATTGTATGCTGTTTATCGAGCTGAACTTGCCGGACGGTGGTATCCAATGTGGCAAATAATTTATCTTTAACCAACACTCCAGCTTCTGTAAGTTGATTCATAAGTGTAGATTTGCCGGCATTGGTATAGCCGACGAGAGATACATTATAGCGCTGATCCCGAAATTTTCTTTGGGTGTCGCGCTGCACTGAAATTTTCTCCAGCTCTTCTTTGAGTTTTTTGATACGCTGTCTGATGAGTCTGCGGTCAATTTCGATCTGTGTTTCACCCATACCACCGCGGACATTGATGCCGCCGACCTGTCGCTCCAGGTGCGTCCATTGGCGGGTCAGGCGAGGCAGCTCATATTCAAGAGTAGCCAGCTCAACCTGTGTTTTAGCCTCTCTGGTCTTTGCATGCTGTTTGAAAATGTAGAGAATCAGACTGCTGCGGTCCATAATTTTAACACTTTTGATTTGCCTCTGTATGGCTTTTTGCTGGCTTGGCGTCAATTCGTCGTCAAATATCACGAGATCGGCTTTCAACTCTTCGCAAGTTAGTTTCAGTAGTTGCAGTTTTCCCTTGCCCAGGTATAGTGACTTGTCTATTTGTGGTCTTGATTGAAGTATGAGATCGAGTACTTCAGCGCCCGCGGTTTCTGTGAGACGCTGGAGCTCCGTGAGGCTTTTTTCAGTTGCTCCTTTTTGTCCAGGCAGGGCGATTGCCACCAGTATTGCCCGTTCTTTTGCTGCTTCAACAGATAAAAGTTCTGTCATATCTATCCTTTTTGTCTTGAAAACATTAGTACACTTAATTCTGCGATGAGCAGGAAAATAGCCAGTGCGATGACCCAGTCAAAGAGAGATTTCCCCTGCATCATTTCCTGCAGTTTTTGGGGGCTTAGACTTTCCAGATATAGAAGAGGCATCTGCAATTCATTAGCAGGAATCTCTTTTAGAATAAGTTCCTCAGACGGATAATTGAATGCAATCAGCGACTTCTTGCCCTGATAGATTAGCTCATAGATGCCGGGTGCATCGGTTTGCCGGAAATGCGAGAGGGCCCGAAAAGGTAGTCCTGAAGGGTCTATCACTGTAAATCTTTCACCGATCTTCTCAATTGCTTCGCCAGTCAGCGCTTCTGATTTATTTTGTCTGAGCATTAGAGCCATAGTCGCCCGCAGCAATCTGCTGAAATGGATGCTAAGTCCTGTTTCATTCCATTCAAAGGCAAAGGGTGTTTTGCTAATGTAAAGGTTCCCTGAAGCTGCCTGAAATAATTCTGCTTCGCCAAGACTATTTTTCCAAATGGGCTTAGTGCTTGGGCCTTCAATATGATAGCCTCGCCGGATTCGAAAGGTGTTTTTGGGGAAGCTTTCAGTTAAAAAGCCTTCTGTCTCAAGGGCGCTGAAGCCAGAGCTTTGATTTGTTGCTGAAAAACGAATGCCAGTAAGGTCTGTCCAGGGATTCTTTTCTGGCAGACTCAAACCTGGTAATAGCCAAAGGGCTTTTTCCGCTGCAAAGTGCATCAGCCGCCTGATTTGGGCCGTAGGAAGATCATAGTGATTATTGAGAATGATAATATCAGTATTTGAAAAGTCATAAGCAGGGAGCTCAGCCGGGTCAATG
>DSDE01000182.1 GCA_011049095.1 Fidelibacterota bacterium | reverse complement strand
GAGGTAAGACAAATGAAAATAGATGAATACAGCAAACTTTTAGAATGGCTTGAATCCAGAGCAAAAACCCTGGGTGCTGATGCTATCAAAGCCGTTATCGGCTCCAATCGTCAGTTCAATATGAGCCAGCGAGACGGCAAAATTGAGACCCTGAAAGAATCGGTGCAGGCTTCTCTCTATATTGAGCTCTTTGTGAATGGCAAATACAGCAGCCACAGCACCAATGATCTGCGAAAATCAGTTCTGGAAGGCTTTTTGGCCAATACTGTGGAGATGACCCGCTACCTCAATAAAGATGAATTTCGCAGTCTGCCGGACCCCAAACTTTACGCGGGAAGAGAGAATCTGGAGCTGGAGCTGGCTGACAAATCCATTGATAAAATCACAATGGAGCAAAAGCGAGCCTGGATTGACGAAGTGGAAAAAACTGCAAAATCATTAGATAAGCGCATTATCTCAGTCTCCGCAGATTATTGGGATGTCAACGGGCTGTCGGTGCGCCGCCACTCAAATGGATTTTTTGGCGTTACCGAGGGCACCAATATCGGTCTGGGAGCCTCTGTAAGTCTTCTCGATGAAAATGGTAAAAAGCCGGAAGGCTGGCGCTATATTGGAATGCGTCACCAGAGTGATCTGTGGAAGCCTGCCGATATTGCCGCCGATGCCGTAAAACGGGCGCAGCAAAAAGTCGGCGCAAAGAAAATTCCCAGCGGCAGAATGACGATGCTGCTGCAAAATGATAGCACCGGAAGACTGCTTTATCCTATTGTTAGCGCGCTCAGTGGACGTAATCTCCAGCAGGACAGCTCTTTTCTCAAGGGAAAGCTGGGCGAAAAGATTGCTCCAGAAATCCTCACCATTATCGATGATCCATTGATTGTCCGTGGCCCATCCAGCCGGCTCTTTGATGGTGAAGGCATTGCTGCCAAAAAACGATTAGTCATTGAGAATGGTGTGCTGAAAACCTATTTTATTGACACGTACTATGCTAAAAAATTAGGCGTAGAGCCCACTACCGGCGGCACTTCCAATACTATTTTTCAGCCGGGTGTCAAAGACCAGGCAACAATGATTAAGGATATTGAGAAAGGAATTTTGGTCACCAGCTTCATCGGTGGAAATTCAAATGGCGCAACCGGTGATTACAGTTACGGTGTCATGGGACTCTATATCGAAAATGGCGAAATCATTCACCCAGTGGCCGAAATGAATGTCAGCGGAAACTATCTGGAACTCCTGATGAAGCTCACCGAAATGGGCAGTGATCTGAATATGTATAGCGGTTTGCGTACTCCGTCTATGCGTTTTGATGATATAGATTTTGCCGGACTCTAATTCATCATTTGATTTATAGTCCACACTTTCTAAATTTAAAGCAGGCAGAGGCAGTCTTTGCCTGTTTTAGCATAGGGACAGAACTGTGACGATGATTGAAGAATTTGATGATTTCCGGGAGCGTATGAATCAACGCCTTCTGGCGGCGGATAATAAGATTATCAAGCGTATTTTTAGTGTTGATACACTGACTTATCAGGATGCTGCACTTGACCGGCAGACTAAAGAGATGCTGGGGCTTTGCGCCTCGTTGGTTTTGCGCTGTGATGACTGCGTGCGCTACCATCTCAAAACTTGCCACGAGTTAGAGGTTTCCGAAGCTCAGCTTTTTGACGTTTTCTCAGTGTCTTTAACAGTTGGTGGGACCATCGTGATTCCTCATCTGCGCCGGGCTGTGGCGTTTTGGGATGAGCTTAATCAAAGTCATTCTAATCAAAATCAAAAATAATAAAGGAAAGATTATGAAAAGAGTGCCTATCATTGGATTGGTGTTTATTACGGCCTTGATGCTTAGCGCTTGTGGAAGAAATCAACAGAAAGGAATTTTAGATTTGGAGCTTATACCAGTTCAGACACTTTTTAGTGGCAAGGTGAATACAATCAAGCTGCAGGATCTCTTTTTTGCTGAGGACTACAGTACATTTAAACACTTGCCTCATAGTGGGATAAAGAGTGATTATGATTCTTTGAATCAAATACTGACACTGACACCCAATCCGGCAAATTATGGAATGACAATCTATTCCTTTCAGTTTGATGGAGAAATTATAGACGTGCCCGTTCAGCTTGTGCAAAAAAAAGTGCATAAATTTGCTTATAAGCCAGAAAATGCCGACGATAAGGTCTTTCTTTTTGGCAGTTTTAATGCCTGGAATCGGCAAAATCTGCCCCTTAATGATGAAGACGGTGATGGCGTCAAGGAAATTTCTTTAGAATTTGAAACCGGTCGCTATGAATATAAGTTCCTTGTCAATGGCCAAGAGCTTTTGGACCCTTCAAATCCTGAGAATATGCCCAATGGATTGGGCGGATTTAATAATATTTTGCGAATAGAAGCTCAATTTTCCGGGCAGCAGCCCCATCTTTCAGCAAAAAAACTAACAGATGAGAGCTCAGACCGGGCAAATCTCTTGCTCGTGGTTTATCTTGGTGAGAAAAATCAGCTCTTGCTTCGTGAACATATTATCGCCTTGTATGATTATTACCGCATTCCAGAGAAATTTATCCACGTTGATGAAAAAGGAATCAAGATAGGGCTTTCCTGGAGAAATTTTCCTAAAGATGGTCTGCATCGGCTACGGATTATGGCTGCTTCCCCTAAATTTCAATCAAATATGCTGGAATTAATTCTTAAAGATGGCCAATCCTTGCCTTTGAAAAATCAACAAACCGTTTGGCAGGATGCTATTATTTACTCTATCGTCACCGACCGTTTTGCCGATGGCGATCCAGAAAATAATCGTCCGGTGACGCATTCTCAGCTTGCCGACAGAGCAAATTTTTACGGCGGCGATTTTCGAGGCATTATCAATAAGTTTAGCGAAGGTTATTTTGCTCATCTTGGAGTCAATACGCTCTGGCTCTCTCCATTCTACAAGACAACAGACAAAGCTTTTCGGGAATACCCTGAGCCACATCGCTTTTATACTGGATATCACGGCTACTGGCCGGTGGAGCCCCGCACTGTAGAGCCGCGAATGGGGACAGAAGAAGAGCTGAAGGAGCTCATCAGGACAGCTCATTCTCAAAACGTGAAAGTTTTGATGGATTTTGTCAGCAATCATATACATGAAGAGCACCCTTATTTTATGGAACACAGAGATTGGTTTGGCGTGCTGGATCTTCCAGATGGCCGAAAAAATCTTCGCCTGTGGGATGAGCAGCGCCTTAGCACCTGGTTTGAACCCTATTTGCCCAGCTTTGATTTTATCAGCGCGCCTGAAGCCGTGGAAGCGGTGACCGAAGATGCCGTCTGGTGGATGCGCAATTTTAATCTCGATGGATTTCGCCACGATGCAGTGAAACATGTGCCCAATGAATTTTGGCGCGCTTTGACTCGCAGGCTGAAAAGTGAATTTCCCCAAAAAGATATCTTCCAGATTGGTGAAACATTTGGCGATTATGAGCTGGTGAAAAGCTATGTCAACAACGGTCAGCTTTCCTCACAGTTTAATTTTAATCTCTATTGGCCGGCGCGGCAGGCTTTTGTCAATCCTGAAACCGGTTTTGCTGAGCTAGCTTCTGAAATGGAGCGAACCCTCAGTATTTATGGCCAGCTTCACCTAATGGCCAATATTATGGACAGCCACGACCAGCCACGATTGGCAGCCTATTTTGATGGCGACCTGGATTGGGCAGAAAATACTGCTGAAGCCGGTTGGGAGCGGGATATTCAGGTCAACAGAAATGATACGTACGACAAAATTGCCCTCTATATGGCTTGGCTGATGGCTATTCCGGGTGTTCCTACTATCTATTATGGCGATGAGGTGGGAATGACTGGCGCTGGTGACCCAGACAATCGTCGCCCGATGCTATGGGCTGCAGATTTAAGCAAGCGTCAAAAAGAGCTTCGCAATCAGCTTGCTAATCTTATTC
>DSDE01000327.1 GCA_011049095.1 Fidelibacterota bacterium | reverse complement strand
TCCAGACTGTCAGTGATGGCGTGGGCTTTATTAATTATACCGCCCACGGCAGCTCAACCTCATGGGGCGACCCCAGCTTTACCATCAGCAATGTCAATGGTCTGAACAATGCCGGAAAATATACCTTGGCCGTTGGCAATGCCTGCTTGACTGCTAAATTTGATGTTGGCACCTGTTTTGGAGAAGCCTGGCTTCGTGCTGCCAATAAGGGCGCCATTGGCTATATTGGCGCAACAAATAACACCTACTGGAATGAAGACGTCTGGTGGAGCACCGGCTATTTTAGTTTTGTTGGCAATGGCGTCACGCCCACTTTTGCCCAAACCACCATGGGCGCTTATGATGCAGGATTCATCACATCTGATCTGACAACACAGTCTGCCCTCACTTACGTGGGAAATTTTGCCGTAACAACAGCAGGCGCAAGCTTAGCTCATTATTATTGGGAAGTGTATGAGCTTTTTGGCGATCCTTCACTGATGATTTACTGGACAGAGCCAGAGCCGCTTACAGCCATCTATGAAGAAATCATTCCTGTGGGAAGCGGCAGTCTGGAAATCACTATTCCCGGTGTCGAAAACGCTATGGTAGCTTTGTCATATAACGGCCAAAAGCTGGCTGCCGGAATGACCAATAGCGCCGGCCAGCTTACACTTGTCTTTGATGAAGCGCTTTCAGAACTTGGTACCTATGAGCTGCTGATAAGCGCCCAGAATCATATTCCATATTTTGCTGAGATTGAGGTAATAACGCCGGCGATTGTGAGCTTTGAACCGGATACAGCTGAAATTCTCACTGATACAGGTATCTCTTTTCTTGTGCTTGATGGAGACAATCAGCCAATGCCCGATGTCCAAATTTCTGCTTTTGGCCCAGGTTATGAAAGTGAAACAGTTGAAACGGATAGCGCTGGTCAGGCGCTTCTGCTTGTGAACTTCCCTTATGGACCTTATGTTTTGGTTTCTGGCAAACGTGCGGCAGACCCCTTCGTCCTTTTTACTGACACCGTTTGGGTTGCAGGCGGCACAGACCTGAGCAGTCCGCAGATTTCAGTATCGACAGATTTTGGTCTGGCAGATACTTTGGCAATTGATTTACCCGGCGTGATTCACGCGTCAGCCACTGAAGAAGGTATTAAGGTTGCCGGCGGATTCTCAATGGATTTGCTTGAGAGTGATAATGCTGATACACTTTTGATTACTCCAAATGCAACGGGCAAAATGATTGTCTTTCTATTTAAGGAAGGCTACAATGTCTATGAAAGCAGCCTGCCGGTTATTCGCGCCACAGGCGCGCTAAATGGTCGTGTACTCAGTGAAACCGGCACATTCCAGAGCGGCGCCATGATTGTCGGCTATCAAAATGGGCTTAAGCTTTTTTCTGTCAACTCCAATGAGGAAGGCATATTTTCCTATTTGAATGCGATAAATTGCGGCTATCTCGATCTCAGTGTGAAAAAATTTGGCTATGATATCATAGACACTACAATTTTTCTCAATTATGGCGCAAACGAGCTTGAATTTACACTGTACTTGGCTGACTCCAGTCTGGTCAGCGGATCAGTGACTGATTCAATGGGCAATAGCATTGGCGCTTCTCTGACTTTCTATCGAAACGATAATAATCAGCTTTATCGTGTGGCAAATACTGATTCCACAGGTGAATTTGCGCTCCATGTCATTAATTATGAATATCTTGTGAAAGTTCGGGCTGCCGGATATCAGATGATAGATATAGTAATGGCCATAAGCGAAGAGAGCAATTTGAACCTAATGCTGAAAGAGCTGATAACAATTTTGCTGATCAATGCCGATGCCAATCTGAAATTTGCTGATCGGGAATGCACCATTTTTCTGGGTGAAGATGATAAAGCCTCAACGTCTGCAAATCTTCTGAATGAAATTTTTACAGCGATGGGCAATGAGATCAAATATGAAAACGCGGCAAATACCAATCCTTTGAGCTGGAAAAATTATCGCGGCGTCATTTTCTCCAAAGGTGATGACCGCATCAAGATACCGGCTAATCTGGTCTCCGGACTGGTGACATACGTTCGGGATGGCGGAATCCTGTTGATTGAAGGCGGTGAAATTGGCTGGAATCATCAAAGCGACGCCTTAGGCCGGGAAGTGCTGAAAATTAGCGGTTTTTCCGGTGATGATGGCGGTAATATTTCTCCATACAATAGCGGGCATCCTTTAATGACGACGCCAAACCTCCTGCCCGAAATTGGCCACAGCTACAGCGGCTGGGGTGATCAGGATGTGCTGACACCTGCAGACAGCAACCTGATGGTGGCTTCATGGACCAAGTCGCCTTCCAAAATGGCTATGCTGGCTTATGAAAATGTAGTCTATCTGCCATTTAATTTTCTGGCAATCACTGACGAAAATGATCGCTATGCCCTGGCGGGAAATCTGGCTCGCTACCTTGGTTTTCATAGTCTGCCCCACAACTATCCGCCCCAGGCTTTCCATCTCGTTAGTCCAGCAGATGAATATGTCTGGAGTGATACGATGATAACGGAATTTAGCTGGACCAGAGCCATAGATAATGAGCCGGTGGAATATACGCTGCGTATTTTCAACGAGACATTTGATACAACAATTAGCACAATGGATATATCGATGCTTATCGACCTGAACGAAGTGTATCTTCCCAGCAATGAAACGCTCCACTGGTATGTGATGGCCAGCGACGGAGCTAATATCACTGAAAGTGAAGAGACATACGATATGACGGTGACGGCCATTGTCAGCAATAAAGAAAATTCGCTGCTGCCTCAGATTTTCTCACTGCAGCAAAATTATCCCAATCCTTTTAATCCAGTCACAACAGTGAGCTATGGCATTCCTGAAATGGCTGAAACCCATATAACAATATACAATCTGTTGGGCGAGGCAGTTCGCAGCTACCAGTTCGGCAGTCAGCAGCCCGGTCTCTACAGCTTTGAGTGGGCAGGCGCCAACCATTATGGTCGTCCGGTTGCTGCTGGTATCTATCTTTTGGTCATGGAAAGTCGCTCGCTAAATGGCCAGCCGCTTTTCCGCGATATGATCAAAATGGTATATCTCAAATAATGCAATGGAGGAATTATGTCTGAAATAACTCTCAAGGGGAATAAAATTCACACGGTAGGCACACTGCCTGCGCTTGGAAGCGATGCTCCCGATTTCAAAGTAGTAAAAACCGATCTCAGCGAAACAACTTTGGCCGATTATGCCGGCAAGAGGCTGGTGCTAAATATTTTTCCAAGTCTGGATACAGATGTCTGCGCCATGTCGGTGCGAAAATTTAATGCCGAAGCCGAAAAGTTAGATAATACGGTTGTGCTTTGTGTTTCGATGGACCTGCCATTTGCCCATAAACGTTTTTGCGGGGCAGAAGGTCTGGACACTGTGGTCTCCGCCTCTGATTTTCGCTATGGAAATTTTGGCATAAGTTATGGCGTGAAGATTGCGGACGGTCCTTTAGCCGGCTTGTTGAGCCGCGCAGTGCTTATTGTCAGTCCAGAAGGTAAAGTCATTTATACTGAGCAGGTTCCGGAAATTGTTCAGGAGCCGGATTACGCCGCTGCTTTGGCTGCCCTGGCTTAATCAATAGAAATATTTGCAAGCAACGGCCGGAATCTTATGGGAAACCGGCCGTTTTTCATTTTGGAGGAATCGATGATACTGCGTGATGAATTGACTGACTGGCTGAAAGCTAGCTTGCACCCTGAAGATTTTCTCGATGATTTTTGTTATAACGGTTTGCAGCTCGAGGGCAAAGAGATCATTGAGAAAATCGTCTTTGGCGTCAGTTTCAATCAGCTTTTTTTAGAGAAAGCAATAGCTGCCCGGACCGATGCCATAATTGTCCACCACGGTGTCTTTGGTCGAGAGCTTTTCCATCTGCACGGCCTCTTTAAGGAGAAGGTGCACACAATGCTGAAT
>DSDE01000055.1 GCA_011049095.1 Fidelibacterota bacterium | reverse complement strand
GGTTTTATATTATTTTATTGCTTTATGCCGCGCTTGCCATCTGCGATACTTTGGCCTATTTTTTTGGGACGGCCTACGGAAAAACTAAGCTCGCACCAAGTATCAGTCCAAACAAATCCTGGGAAGGCGCCATTGCTGGCTTTATGGGCAGTATTTTTGTTGTTCTCATCGCCTGGAAATATGATATGATTCCTTTTCTAAATCTGGGAAATTACCTGGTTTTGGGGTTGATAACAGGTATTATCGGGCAGATTGGTGATCTTTTTGAAAGCAGATTGAAGCGTGAAGTTGGCGTAAAAGACTCTTCCGGATTCCTTTTTGGGCACGGTGGATTTCTTGACCGATTTGATTCTCTCGCCTTTGCAGCGCCCCTTTTTTGGGTTTATCTTCATATCGCGGTGGGGTCACTTAAATGATAAGAGATTTTTTATATCAATTTGAAAATACACAATGTGGAAAATCATATATAATTATAAATCGTAGTTTTACTGAGAATCAGAAAAGCGCTAATGGGGAAGGTTTTCGTGCTAAATGGAAATTTTTGTCAGACGAAAAATGAACTTCAAAATAATAAACAGAAACGAGGGAAAATGGTGAAGAGTGCTGAAATACGTTCTATTTTGGCTACCGATTGTGGAAGCACCACAACAAAGGCTATTTTGATTGAAAAACAAGGTGAAGAATATCGCCTGGTCGTTCGCGGTGAAGCTCCTACTACTGTGGAAGCGCCTTTTGAGGATGTTACACGCGGGGTTTTAAATGCTGTAAAAGAGGTGGAAGAGCTGCGCGGCCGGAAAATTCTTAATGGCGATACAATTATGCGTCCCCAAAAAGGTGATGAGGGCGTAGATATATATATTTCAACCAGTTCTGCAGGCGGTGGTTTGCAGATGATGGTTGCCGGCGTAGTGAAAGCTATGTCAGCGGAATCGGCTGAGCGGGCTGCCCTTGGCGCAGGCGCCATCGTGATGGATGTGATGGCCTCCAATGATGGTCGCCTTCCCTATCAGAAAATCAGCCGCATCCGGCATTTGCGCCCTGATATGATTCTCTTATCGGGTGGTATTGACGGCGGAACCATTACCCATGTTGTGGAAATGGCAGAGCTGATAAAAGTAGCCAACCCACAGCCCCGCTTGGGTATGAGCTACAAATTGCCTGTCATTTACGCTGGCAACAAGAAAGCAGTAGGTGAGATAGAAAATAACCTGAAAGAGCAGACCGATTTGAGTGTGGTCGATAATATCAGACCAGTTTTGGAGCGGGAAAATTTGGGTCCGGCCCGAGACAAGATTCACGATCTATTTATGGAGCATGTGATGGCTCAGGCGCCTGGATATAAAAAGCTGATGGCTATGACAGATGCCCCCATTATGCCTACGCCAGGTGCGGTGGGTCATATTATGCAGGTTATAGCCAAGCAGGAAAATATCACCGTGCTGGGTGTGGATATTGGTGGCGCAACCACGGATGTATTCAGTGTTTTTCGCGATTTAGAAAGCCGTGAGCCGGTTTTTAACCGCACCGTCAGCGCAAATCTAGGGATGAGCTATTCGGTAAGCAATGTCCTGGCTGAAGCTGGTTTGCCAAATATTTTACGCTGGGTTCCTTTTGAAATTGATGAAACTGAGCTGCGAAACCGCATCGGCAATAAAATGATTCGCCCCACCACCATCCCTCAGGCTCTGGAAGAGCTGAAAATCGAGCAGGCTATTGCCAGAGAAGCGCTGAGACTTAGTTTTATTCAGCATAAATCCTTTGCAGTGGGGCTTAAAGGTGTACAGAAAGAGCGCACCATTTCTGATGCTTTTGAGCAGAGTGAAAGCGGCTCTACCCTCGTGAATATGATGGATTTAGACCTCATGGTAGGTAGCGGCGGTGTTTTGAGCCATGCGCCGCGACGTCATCAGGCCGCTAAAATGATGATCGATGCCTTTCTGCCGGAAGGTATCACCCAGCTTGCCGTGGATTCTATTTTTATGATGCCTCAGCTTGGCGTGCTGGCTGATGTGCACCAAAAGGCGGCCACGGAGGTCTTTGATAAAGATTGCCTGATTCGCCTTGGAACCTGTATCGCTCCTGTAGGATCATCGAAAGCTGGTCGTGAATATGTGACGGTAAAGCTGACAATGCCCGATGGCAAGACATTCTCAAAATCATATAAATATGGTGAGATGGAGCTGATTGCCGCTCATTATGAGCCCATTAAGGCTGAGATCACTCCGGCACGAGGCATTGATGCCGGCGCGGGACCTGGTCACCCGATCAATACAACGATTTATGGTGGCGTGGTGGGAATTTTTATTGACGCCCGAGGCCGCAGACCATTCAATCTGCCGGACAATCCTGCCGAGCGGGTTAAAAAACTGCAGGAGTGGAGCGCCGCCGTCGCTGAATTTGAACCTGTTAAGGCAGATTAATTTAGATTTAGGAGATTTAGAATGGCACATGCATATATTCCAGGTTTGAAAGTAGTTGAGCAAACGATTGTAGAGAAAACTCGTCGACTGCCCCTGAAGGGAGTGGTCAATGTGGCTGTTGGGCAGCCTGTGAAAGCAGATGATGTGGTTGCAGAAACCAATTTGCCGGGGAATATTTTCCCTCTGAATGTGGCTAACCTTATGAATGTTGAGCCGGCTGATCTGCCGGAGCTGATGCTGAAAAAAATAGGCCAAAAAATAGTAAAAAATGAGCTTATCGCTGAAACTAAAGGGCTATTTGGTTTTTTTAAGCAAAAAGCTAACAGCCCTATTGATGGTACAATTGAAAGCGTCTCGACGGTCACAGGACAGGTCATTTTTCGGGAAGCACCCATTCCTGTGCAGGTTCATGCCTATGTTGATGGAATTGTATCTGAAATCATTCCAGATGAAGGGGTTGTTATCCGTACCAATGCCTCTTATATCCAGGGTATTTTTGGTATTGGCGGAGAAACCCGCGGTGAGATTAAGGTATTGACACCTGATGCAGATACCATTCTCGATGAAAAACTTATCGACAGCTCCTGCAAGGGAAAAATCATTGTGGGCGGCAGTTTTCTCACCTTGGCTGGATTTAAAAAAGCGATTCAGATGGAAGCCAAAGGTATTGTTGTGGGCGGCTTTAACTATAAAGATATCAAGGATATCGTTGGTTATGACATCGGTGTGGCAATCACCGGCCAGGAAGATGTGGCTACAACCCTTATCGTTACCGAAGGATTTGGAGAAGTTCATATGGCGCATCAGACCTTTAAGCTGCTCAAATCTTTAGAAGGTCAGATTGCTTCAATAAATGGAGCGACGCAAATTAGGGCTGGTGTTATTCGCCCCGAAGTGATTATTCCCAGAGCAAAACAAGACCTGGAGCAGGTAATCGTGAAAGAGATA
Organism: Fidelibacterota bacterium; assembly: GCA_011049095.1. Lineage (GTDB taxonomy): Bacteria > Fidelibacterota > Fidelibacteria > Fidelibacterales > DSDE01 > DSDE01. Next base: position 586 of record DSDE01000055.1, on the reverse strand, counting down.
GCCGGTCTGGATGTGGGCACAAGCGTTCGAGTGATTCGCGCACCCTATTTCGGGCTTCTTGGGCAAGTTACAGATTTGCCGTATGCGCTACAGAAGCTGGAATCTGGCTCAATGGCTCGCGTGGCGAAAGTTAAAATTGAGGAAATTGAACGAGAGGTATTACTCCCCAGAGCCAATCTGGAAATGATTGAAACTCGGTAATATACTTGACAAACTCTAATCAACAGATGGCTGCAAAGGATGCGGAACATTTAGAGTGGACCATCCATCAGGCTCGACAAGAACCTTTTAAAGCGGTGATACTTGCTGTCTTTATCCTCGTAGTATCCTTGTTTATCTGGGTAGCCAGCTTGGATTTATTCCTCTTTTTCCTGGCTCTTATCATCTTGACAGCTTCTGTATTACCCTACTATTTGCCGGTGACCTATCATTTAAGCAATGAGGAGGTCAATATCAAAACCGGTTGGATGCAGCGTCGCCGACCCTGGCGCGCTTTTCGCCGCTGGGAGCAAGCAGGTATCTATTTTCGACTTTGTACTATGGCCCAGCCTTCACGGCTGGATAATTACCGAAGCTGGCTTTTGCG
>DSDE01000266.1 GCA_011049095.1 Fidelibacterota bacterium | reverse complement strand
TCATCATTCGCGTTAATTCGCGCCATTCGCGGTTCTAATTCTTCTGTATGAATCCGTGTCCCAAAATTCTTTAACAGGATGGGCAGGATAATAAGGATGAAAGCATCGAAACAGATAACACGGATTGGACGGATTTTCACAGATAAAAGCTGACAATTATTTCTTTTTTATCTTCTTTTCATTTGCTTTCCCTTTCTTTATTGGGCAAGCTATTTCAGGAATTGACACCTTTTTCCTTTCTCCGTCCCCCCGTTTTTTCCATTCTCCATTGATAAAAAATAGACTATATTTCGGGCCGTGCACAATCAAACAAAGGAATGAAAAATATGAGAAAAAATTCTTTTAGAAATATCGCCATCATCGCCCATGTAGACCATGGCAAAACGACGCTGGTGGATGGGCTGCTGCGGCAAAGCGGCACTTTTCGGGAAAATCAGGCTGTGGAAGACCGGGTTATGGATAATATGGACCTGGAGCGGGAACGAGGCATTACCATCGCTGCCAAAAATACGGCCATCGTTTACAAGGACATCAAAATCAATATCATCGATACGCCAGGTCATGCCGATTTTGGCGGGGAAGTGGAGCGGAGTCTCAATCTGGTGGATGGCGCGCTGCTTTTGGTGGATGCCAGTGAAGGCCCCCTTCCCCAAACCCGCTTTGTATTGAAAAAAACCCTGGCTAAAAAGCTGCCCATTATCGTAGTAATCAATAAAATTGACCGCCACGATGCCCGCATAGACGAGGTTATTAATGAGATTTATGATTTATTTATTGATTTGGATGCCGATGAGGTGCAGATAGAATTCCCCATTATCTATACAATTGCCAAAGCCGGTGTGGCACATCTGAAACTTGGCGATAATTCCACCAGTTTTGAGCCCCTTTTTGAAATGATTTTGAGAGAAATCCCGGGACCCGAAGCTGATGACGCCGCAGCGCCTCAATTTCTCGTAACCAATCTGGCCTATGATTCCTATGTGGGACAAATTGCAGTGGGCCGACTCAGCAATGGTATTCTCAAAATGAATACAAATTACTGTCTCTGTACCGCCAAAGGAACCCGGCACGGGATCAAATTCTCTGCCCTCTATACCTTTCGTGGCTTGCAGCGGGTGCCAGTGCAGCAGCTTGATGCCGGCGACATTATTGCAGTTGCCGGTGTGGAAGCTGTCACAATTGGCGATACCATCAGTTCCGACGAAAATCCTGAACCCCTGCCCAGAATCACCATAGACGAGCCCACGGTGGCTATGATTTTTTATGTCAATAACAGCCCCTTTGCCGGTCAGGAAGGAAAATTTCTCACCACACGCCATCTTTCAGAAAGGCTGAATCGAGAAACTTTAGGTAATGTGAGCATTCAGGTTTTGGCCACCAGCCGAACTGATGCTTATGAAGTCAGAGGCCGGGGTGAGCTGCAGATGGCGGTACTCATCGAAACCATGCGTCGGGAAGGCTACGAATTTGCCGTTTCTAAGCCACAAGTCATTACAAAAGCAATTGACGGCGTAGTTCACGAACCGGTGGAGCGGGTTTATCTCGATATTCCCGAAGATAAGGTGGGCATCGTAACGGAGAAGCTTTCCACTCGAAAAGGACGAATGCTCTCTATGCAGAATACAGGACGCGGCCGCAGTATGATGGAGTTTCTTATACCGTCACGGGGACTTATTGGTTTTCGCAGTCAGTTTCTCACTGACACCAAAGGCGCTGGCATTATGAATACCCTTTTTGATGGCTATGCACCCTGGTTTGGACCCATACCTCAGCGAAACAGCGGCGCTATTGTGGCTGACCGTTCCGGCAGAGTGACAGCCTACGCAGCCCTGGGAATGGAAGACCGCGGCGAGATTTTAGTCAGTGTGGGCACGCAAGTCTATGCGGGTATGCTTATCGGCGAGCGCAATCGCCCCGGCGAACTCTTGCTGAATATTACCCGCGAGAAAAAGCTCACCAATATGCGCGCTGCCACTTCAGAACAGACTGTGACGCTGAGACCGCCCAGACTGATGTCGCTGGACCAGGCCATCGAATTTATCTCCGAAGATGAACTTGTGGAAGTGACGCCCCAATCTATTCGCCTGAGAAAAATGGAGCTGGATGCCAATAAACGCCTTCACGCCCAGCGCAAAGAAAAGCAGGGCCTCTGGGAAGAGAGTGACGATTGAGAATGGGCTGCCTCACTGCCGAAAAGCCTTTTTATTGCGAAACAAAATTTAAGCCCGCTTCGGAAAGTCAATTCTGACCTGGAATTGACGGATTTTAACTTAACCATCATCTTCTTCCTATTTATAGTTTATGGCTTCTTTACTTGTCCGGCAAAATATGGGTCGTCCATTCCGGCTGGAGAAAATCTGAAAAGAGGAAAATCCTAAGTGAAATTTCCTTTGCCGGAACTCAATGGCAGCTTTAACTATTTATTGAGAATATGCGCACCAATACTGTAAGCAAGCATTGCAGCCGGCACAAAGATAAGCTCAATTCCATCGTAGTGAATGGTTCCTTCCCGATCAATGCTGCTGACCAGCGCTGAAGTCAATCCATTTTTTTTACAAAAGAGCAGCAGACTTTTCAGCTTTTCCGGTTTCAAAAAATAGCTGTTGCTCCATTTGATTTCCAAAGCCCAGAGCGGTTTTAAGTTTCCGGGCGAAAGGCCAATCATATCGACTTCTCCCTGAAAGCGGCCGGTGCTCCAGCGGGCATACCAAAGCGGACTCTGACTGCTTTCCGCCCACTGTGAAAATATTGCAGTTTCGACCATCGCCCCCCAGCTATCATCGCTCATAGACAGCGGAGCAAACAGAGCGCTGCGCAGACTGGGATTACTCAGATATGTTTTGAAAAATCTAGCCCTTTGGAATCGCTTTGCTGTGTCATCAACCCGATGAATACGCTTTATGAGAAAAGCTGCTTCCAGATAGACCAGATATTTCTGAATCAGCGCTTTCTCAACACCACTGGCCGAAAACAGCCCATTTAATGAGACTTCATTGCCGCTTTGATATGCCAGCGCAGCAAAAAAAGCATTAAGCTCCTGAACATCCTGAATGCCGTAAAGTGTGGGAAGATCACGCATCAGCACCTTTTCTATGATGTCGCTTTTCACAAAACGGCTGAGATTTGTTCTCATTTTTTCAGAAAATATGAGTTCCGGATAGCCGCCAAAATTGATATAATCAAGAAAATGCTGATTCATTTCCCGCAGATTAATGGAGCCGTAGAATTGTTCAATATTGCCGCTCCATTGCAGAGCAGTGTGACGGATCAGGTGCTCGTAAGCAATCAGGTGGATGTACTCATAAAAACTTAGAGGTGGAAGGTAAAATTCAGTAAATCTGCCGGCACCACTTTCGGCGCTTTGAAATTTCAGCGCAGCAGCAGCTGAACCGGAAACGATGAATTTTGTCTTGGGATAGCTGTCAACAAGGGTTTTTAGGTGGATTTCCCAGTTTCTCAGATACTGAATTTCATCAAAAAAAACATACCAGCCTGCAGTTTCTGTGGCTCCGACACTTTGTCGCGCCATTTGGAATAAGCTTTCAAGTCCTTGATTCGCAAAAACCGGGTGATCAATGCTCAGAAAAGCGATGCGTTGCGGTGAAACACCATCCTTAATCAGTTGGGAAATGGCGTGGTGCATCAGAACCGTCTTTCCTACGCGGCGAGGTCCCATCATAACGACAGCGCGGCGCAATTGCAAATCTCGTATCAAGGGATAGAGATGATTCAAATAGAAACGGCGATGCATATTTTCGTAATCCGCTTCAATCATTCCACTGCTCCACCAGGAATTTTCGAAACGAATCCGTTCTGCCATTTCCATAGTGTTTTTAGCTTTGTTTTGTGATGAATTTTCCATATTCAATAAGAAAATAAGCATATAATATATTTACGTCAACATTATTTTTATATTTATGCAATAATAGTCAGATAAATGTCCATTTATAATTTTATTTATA
>DSDE01000128.1 GCA_011049095.1 Fidelibacterota bacterium | reverse complement strand
TCCTCGCCGCGAAAAGGTTTTTTGGTGACGCGATGGTAAAACTCGCAGTGGTCGCAATCATATTTAAGGGGGCAGAGCTTGTATTCCACAAGCCCTGCTTCCATCCAGATACATTTCAGCGCTTTTGGCTGAGTCATTTCTCTTTTCCGCTCAATTATTCTTTGCTGGCGTTGATAAATTCATTCTGAAAATCATTCCAGATATCATTTCTGGAGTTTTCTAAGGGGCGCACTTTGATTGTGCCACCGTCTTGCATTACCATTGCCGGTGCATTGCTGTTTTTTTGCGCGGCGAAAGCGATGAAGTCTTTCAGGCGGACCATTTCATCTTTAAGCCAGGAGAAAGCTTCCCGTCCCGGTGTGAGGGCGCTGATTTCTTCTTTCCAGTTGCTAGGCTCGATTTTGTAAATCCAGCCATCGTGATAAGGATCGCTGTTGATGAGCTCGGCATTGAGCCCGATGTGGCGGTTTGTCGCAGTAATCGTCCCGCTGACAGGGGCATAGAGTGTCAGGTCTTTGCCATCTTGCACGATGGTCACCAGCGGATCGCCTTTTTTCACAAAACTGCCTGGCTCAACCATTTTGACACTGGTGATGCGGCCTACAACGTGCTGCAAAAAGTCATCAAGCCCAACTCGCACGCGACCGTCATCATCCATCTGCGCCCAGGTATGGCCTTTGTCAAAAAGGACGCTTTTGGGTAAGTAGATCTGGCGTTCGTCCATTGGAATATCAGCCATCAGACTGGTTTCATTGGCTTTGGCATTGCGAAAACGCAGGTATTGAACGATTGCGTCTGCAATAAAGCAACTAACGATAAATGCTAAGAACATAAATACTGTCATGGTATTATCCTTTCCTTTTTGGTTATTTGTTTTTTCTTGATGGCTGAAGCGTATCAATAATGACTGTGCTATTTTCAGCCTTATAGTATTTTGTGAAGCTTGTTGTTTGATGGAGTCCAGCGGTATCTGCAGTCAGTTTTTGAATATTTTCTGTTTGCTGTTTCACTGTATCCGCTCCGTTAAAATTATTTCTTTGCCATTTGGATTTGCGGAGAGTTGCCACCTTTGGGCACATTGATTTCCTCCAGCTCTGTGGTGAAACCGCTCTCATCGTGAAGGTCAAAATATTTGGAAATGAAACCGTAGGCAGCCATCCCTACCGCGACAATAAAGACAGATGTCATAAGCTCCATAAAGCTTGGAGAATATAGATCGCCATTAATAAGGGTGCGGGCTGTGACGGCGACGTTGAGTCGGTGAATGGTGAAGCCAATAACGGTGGAGGCGGCGGCATAAAAGAGAATGGTATTATTCCAGCGTCGTTTTTCTGAGGTGAGCAGAATAAGAGGAATGATAATCATAAAGCTGTATTCAATCCAGAAATAGAGGGAAGCCTCATTGGCCTGAAAAATCTGCGGCAATATACCCTGATGATAGAGGTCAATGAGGCGAATGACACCAAAAAGGGCCATCAAAACCACCAGGATGCGGGCGATTACCGCCAGTACGCCGATTTCCACCTGTTTTCTCAACGCTCTTGCAGCGATATTGCTTTCTACAGTAACCATTGCAAAAGCCGTCATTACAGCCGAGAGATAAAAGAGAACCGGCAGCAGCGGACTATACCAGAAGGGATGCATCTGGGTGAAAACCGGCAGAAAGAGCGAGCCAAGGGATGACTGGTGCAGCGTAGAGAGAATCACACCCAGGATTACCAGGGGCATTGTGATTTTTTTAACTGCGTGAAAAGCCTTGCTCCAGCGCAATTTCTTAAAAACCACTGGAGAAAACTCAAGAATGAGGACGATATTATAAAGAAGGACGCAGGTGCCGACTTCAAAAAGAGGGGAATGAATATTCCAGTAAATAATCATATGCCATATATACCAGGGGCGACCAAGATCAACCAAAAGGCCGACTACCACAAGAATATAGCCCAGCATTGCAGTGAGGATGGCTGGTTTTACGATGGGTCTAAACTTTTTGATATTAAAGATGTAAGTCAGGCCCGAAATGGTGAATCCACCGGCAGCCAAACCGACACCGGTCATTACATCAAAACCGATCCAAAGGCCCCAAGGAAATTCGTCGCTGAGATTGGTGGATGCACCCAGACCAAAAGCGAAGCGATAGACAATGCTGAAACTACCGATAGCCAGAATTGCCCAGAAAATCACCTTCCAGAAAGTCGGTGTCCGAAAATGGTCAAAAACAATCTCTTTTGCTTCCAGATAGAGTTCTTTTGCTAAGCTCATTTATCTTCTCCCTTCTTGCCAAAGATTTTCGTTTTGGGCTCAACACCGTTTTCGATTCGGCGATTGATAATCCAGTTCATACCATAAAAGAAGATTCCGGCAGTCACAATTACATCGGGAATGACACCCATAGCGGGCTCTATTCTGTGGCGCAGGGCATAATCAGGAAGATTATTAAAATATCCCAGCTCTCTAATGTCTCGGTCAGAAATAAAGAAGACATCTGTTCCGCCCACTTCTGTTTCACCAAAAATATGGGGATAATAGCCCAGCGCTTCATGCTTTATCGTGTCGCCGCTATCCAGTGTATGGACTGGAAACTCATGAACAGCTCCCTTTTTCAATTTGAGCCGGCGACGCGCTTCAGCTAAAATAGCATCTCGATCGCCAAATAGTGTTGCGCCTGTGGGGCATGAGCTTGCGCATCGGGTCGATTCGCCTTTGGAGGTCAGGTCGTGGCAAAAGTCACACTTGACAACCTTTGGATTCAATGAACTCCATTCATAGGTGGGAATATGAAATGGACAAGCCTGAATACAGTAGCGGCAGCCAAGGCATTTCTTTTCATCCCAGAGAACAGCGCCTGCCTCCTGTTTTGTGAATGCGCCAACGGGGCAAACTGCAGCACAGGTTGGGTCTTCACAGTTTAAACAGAGTTCGCGGACGTAGATATCGTTGTATTCTTTTACGGTGGTGTAAGTATTATCATTTCTTTTGCCTGGAGAATCATCACTGAGTCCATGCCCTTCTTTACAGGCCCAAACGCAGGCTTCGCAGCCCACGCAAAGTGTGGTGTCAATCAATAGCGCTTTTCGTTTCATTCTTGAAGGATCCCTTATTTGTTAATTTTTTGCTGAATCAATAAATTCAATTTGAAATTCCTGCCAGATATCATCGCTGCTGTTCTGCAGCGCCCTGTCCTGAATTTCGCCGCCATCCTGCATAGCCACCATAACTGGAGCCAATTCGTATTTCTGAGCTGAGAAAGAAAAGAAATCTTTGAGGCGAACCCATTCGTCCTTGATCCAGCTTTTGGCTTTTTCAGCGCTTATAAGGGCCGCGCGGTCGCTTTGCCAGTTCATTGCTTGAATCTCCATAATCCATCCGTCGTGATAAGGGTCTCGGCTCATTGCGGCGCTGTCATTGAGCAGCAGCTCGTTGCCATTCAAAATGATGCCGCTGACTGGGGCATAAACCTGAAGATAGCGGCCATTTTGGTAGATGCGGGCAATCGCATCGCCTTTTTCTACGGGCCCGCTGCTTTTCAGTAATTCAATTTTATCAACTTTACCGATAACGTGCTGCAGAAAGTCATCAAGACCAATCCGCAGACTGCCTTCATTCCCTTTGCTAACCCACATATGGGCGGCATCAAAAAAATAGCCTTCAGGGATGAGGAAATTCCGCTGATCCATCGGCACAAATTCACGGATTTTTGCTGTCTCTTCTTTATGGCTGGCACGGTAGAGCATCGTCCCGCCTATCACCAGCGCTGCGAAGAGGGTTCCAAGTAAGAGTGTCATTGTATTCTCCTTTCGTTTTTCATCTTGCCTTGTATTCATCAACTATTGTGCCACTCTATATCTTCCCGTGTAAGTCTATAATAAACAAACAATAAGAAATTGAGAAAAGAATTTGGCGGCCTCTGTTGTGTTGAGAATATATACACAGGCGTATCTTATTGAAATACAGACTATAAAAAACAACGACTTAGGAG
>DSDE01000154.1 GCA_011049095.1 Fidelibacterota bacterium | reverse complement strand
TGATAATATGTTACTTAGACAATATTCTTCCTGCAGAAATCACAGTATTTTTCATCAGCATCGCAATAGTCATTGGTCCCACGCCGCCTGGCACAGGTGTGATAGCTGAAACTTTTGATAACAATCCTTCATAATCAGCATCTCCCACCAAGCTGTAGCCTTTTTCTGTAGTCGGGTCTTCGATTCGATTTATACCCACATCAATGACCACAACACCCTCTTTCACCATATCCGCCGTCAGTGTATGGGGTCTGCCGGCCGCCACAATGACAATATCAGCCTGCTTGGTGTGAGCGGCTATGTCTTTCGTACGTGTATGGCAAATGGTCACAGTGGCATTGGCATAAGTCGCTTTCTGATAAAGCAGGTTCAGCATCGGTTTTCCCACAATATTAGAGCGTCCGATGATGACCACATTTTTCCCAGAAGGGTCGATATTGTAGAATTTCAGTATTTCCATGACACCGGCCGGAGTACAGCTTACAAAGGTATCCTGACCGAGTACCAGCTTTCCCACACTAACGGGATGGAAACCGTCCACATCTTTATCAGGGGATATTCGCTGAATCACTTCATTTTCATTCAGATGCTTTGGCAGGGGAAGCTGCACCAAAATTCCGTGGAAATGTTCATCGGCATTCAGTTCATCAATCAAACGATTCAGCACATCCTGGCTCATAGACGCATCATATTGCATCGTGACAGAATAAATGCCCAATTCCTCAGCCGCTTTTTGTTTGTTGCGGACATAAACGTGGGAAGCAGGGTTATCGCCGACCAAAACGACTGCCAAACTAGGCACAATGCCCTTCGCTTTGAGAATGGCTATCTCAGATTTAAGATTATTTTTCACATTTTTGCTGACTGTTTTGCCACATAAAATCAATGCACTCATCATAAACTCCCGCAGTTATTTTGCATAAGAAACCGAACGCCGCTCCCGAATGACAGTTACCTTTATTTGCCCCGGATAAGTCATCTCATTTTGAATTTTTGCGGCAATCTCATCGGCCAGCAGATCTGCATCATAATCATTAACGGCTTCCTGCTCAACAATCACCCGCACTTCCCGACCGGCCTGAATGGCAAAAGTTTTTGATACACCGTCAAAACTATTAGAAATCTCTTCCAGTTTTTCCATCCGGTGGATATAACTTTCCAGAGTCTGTCCTCTGGCGCCGCGGCGGCTTCCGCTGATGGCATCTGCAGCCTGAACCAAAGCAGAAATGGGGTGTGTCATTTCCACTTCGCCATGGTGCGATTCGATGGCGTTAATCACAATAGGATGCTCTTTATTTCTGCGGGCAATATCTCCGCCAATAATAGCATGGGTACCTTCTATATTGCGGTCAATGGCCTTGCCAATATCGTGGAGAAAACCGGCCCGCTTGGCAATTGTGCCATCAAAACCCAGCTCAGCAGCCATCAGCCCAGCCAGCCAGCCAACCTCAATAGAGTGTTTAAGCACATTCTGACCATAACTAGTGCGGTATTTGAGACGACCCACAATATTGGTCAGCTCTCGGTTCAGCGGGGGCAGACTCAGCTCCATAAGTGCATCCTGGGCAGCCTGGACAATGCTCTCTTCTATCTCCTTGGAAGCTTTCTCAATCATCTCTTCAATGCGGGCAGGATGAATCCTTCCATCCTGAATCAATTTTTCCAGCGCAATCCTGGCTATTTCCCTGCGCACCGGATCAAATCCGCTCAGCACCACCGTCTCCGGAGTATCATCTACAATCAGCTCCACGCCGGTAAGCTGCTCAAAATGGCGAATATTCCGACCTTCCCGCCCAATGACCCGGCCTTTCATCTGATCATTGGGAAGCAAGACAGTCGTTACCGTTGTCTCGGCAGTGTGGTCAGCCGCAGAGCGCTGAATAGCTTCCACAATTATCTTTTTTGCTTCACGGTTAGCATTCAGTATAGCATTTTCTCTAATTTCTTTAATCTTGTACTGAGCCTCCATTTTGGCTTCTTCAAACATCTGCTCTTTGATAAGCTTTTTGGCATCTTCGCTGCTCATTCCGGCAACTTCTTCAAGTTTTTTCTGCTGGCTCAAAATAATATTTGCAAGCTCCTGCTCTTTTTTCTGCAGGTTTGCTTCTTTTAATTTCAAATTTTCTTCATAGCGCTGGAGATTTTCATAGCGCGCATCCAGCATCTCAGATTTGCGGTCCAGGCTAGTTTCTCTTTTTTGCAGCTCACGCTCGGCTTCTCGAACGTCCTTCAGCTTCAGCTTTTGTTCTTCATCAATTTGCTGCTTCAGGCGGATTGATTCATCTTTGGCTTCCAGCAGCTTCTCTTTTTTTAAGGTTTCGGCTTCCTTTCTCGCATTTTCCAGCATATCCTGGATATAGCGCTTCAGCTCCCCTAATTTCATTCGATAATAAAAATATACGAGACCGCTTCCCAATAGAAAGGCAACGATTCCGCTAATAATGATCCATTTCATCAGCATTTCCTCCGTTTAGTAACGGTGCGAATGCAGTATGGGTCAAGATGTCGAGTTGATGGCTGTGTCTATCTCATTAATCAGTAGCTGGCTTTTTGACTGCACTTCATCTACGACAGACTGATAATCTTCCCGGGCTTTTAGAAAATCACCGGCCAGATTCATTGCTGCGAGAATGGCAATCCTTTTTTCTGAAGTGTGCGGCGGTGTATTTGCCGCTACTTCTTTCATTTTATGATCAACCAGATCACTAACACGTTTAATCAAAGCAGGATCAACTTTTCCGCGAATGGTATATTCTTCACCAAAAATGGTGATCCGCACGCTATGATTTATTTCAGACTGTTCACTCACTGGCTTGCTTCTCCCTTAGGCGTTTCTTCGCAATGCTCATCAATCCACCCGATAATCTCTTGGATTTTCTGGCGAACTTGCTGTCGCTGCACAGGAGGGAGGCTGCTTATCTCAGAAGCACTCTCTTTTTGTACATTTTTTAGCTCATGGATCGTGGCCAGCGCCTGATTTATCTTTTGTTCCAACGTCTCAAAAACATCTAAGCTCATATTTTACCGCAATTGCGCTCCGTGTTCTTGTGATAATTTGTGAAAGATTGTTTCCATTGTCGGATCAAGGTCCTCATCCGTCAAAGTGCGCTCGTAATTTAGAAAACTGAGACGGAAAGAGATGGCTTTTTTATCCTGACCCAATTTATTCAGATCTTCAAAAAGATCGTATGTTTTTACCTCCTGCAGATATTTTCCACCGTTTTTTTGTATTGTCTCCAACAATTTACCGGCGCTCACTTGTTTGTCGATTACGACAGAAATATCGCGAATAATACCGGGAAACTGTGGAATTGACTGGTATTGGGATACATACGGCTTGCTGCCGAGTATCGCCAAAAGATTTATCTCAAACCCAATGACCGGGTGTTCGAGCTGAAGTTTACTTATTTTTGCTTTTTGAAATTCCCCCAAAACAGCGATGACTTTATTTTGCCAAATTATTGCCCATCCCTGACTAAAACCGGGAATAGTCCGCTCTTCATAGTGAAAATCACTGATATGAAAACTTTTCAAAAATGATTCCACGATACCCTTAAGATAAAAAATATCGGCGCTTTTGCTTTTTTCGCCCCAATATGGCTCCCAGATTGGTGTGCAGAGGATCGCGGCCAAATTTGTAGCCTCATCTGCACCCGTTTCCCTTTCTGAATTAGCGGAACTTACAGTACCAATTTCAAAAAAACGAAGCCCATCCCGTTTATGCATAATATTGGTTTTGATAACAGCGGCAAGTGCTTGCAGCAAGTCGGTTCGAATTGTATCCATATCTGCAGAAAGCGGGTTCTGCAGCCGCAGCGCTTTCCTGCCCCAAACACCAGCATCGCCCATCTCCGAAGCAACAAGTGAGTTACAGACGGCTTCCTGAAAACCCTTCCCCTGCCAGAAATTCCTGATTTTCTCCAAACTTGGATAAAGGGGATTGATACTGTCAACCATTGGAAGCTGAATATAATCGGGATCAGGC
>DSDE01000335.1 GCA_011049095.1 Fidelibacterota bacterium | reverse complement strand
GTACTTATCGCTTATATTAAATTGGAGGAGATACGAGAATGTTGAACGGACTCTCAAATGTTTTTCATATAGTACCCCTGGCTGAAATGGCTAAGGATATGAAGCGTGAGCAGGTTCGCGAGCAGCATATTGAAGCCAAGAATTCCTCTAAATTTGTTGCCAGGTCTAATGAGCAGGAAGCTAGCCGGGAAGCGATGCGCGAAAGAAGTGACGAGGAGGAGCTTCTGCGCCGCCTGGAAGCCAAAAGGCAGCAAATGGAAATAAGTGAGAGACAAAAAAGACAAAAACAGCAGCAAAATAGGCAAAATCCAGAATCAGAAGAAGTGCCTAATGATGAAAAAAAAATTACTGCTGATGAAAATATTAATCAGAATGACTCTGCCATATCAGGGCCATTACCATTTTACCGGAGTCAAAGATTTCAGAAACAGGCAGTGAATGCCTATACCTACATTGATAAACATCGAGTATTACCGCCTGAACCTCAAAACGATTTGACTATCTGAATAGAATAAAGCGCTTTTACTCAAGCGCAGATCTTTGTAATATATCGCAATGGAATTCAATGATGCACTGATAGCGGTTCAATGTATTGATGGTATGGGGCCCCGAACGGTTTTCCAGTTGATGAGCCACTTTTCGGAACCGCAGCGAATTTTGGGAGCATCTGCAAAAGAGTTAGCGGAAATTGCTTTGCCAAGTGAGCTGGTGGAGCAGATAGTGAGCAAATCATACATCACGCTATTGGAAAAGCAGCAAGATTTTATCGAAAAGCAATCTGTGAAAATTGTCAGCTATTGGGATAGCCATTACCCCGAGCCGCTGCGACACATCTATGCGCCGCCGGCAATGCTTTTTTATTTTGGAGAATGGAGCAGAGAGGATGATTTTTCATTGGCAGTGGTAGGGACTCGCTTTCCTGATGAATATGGCAAAACAGTGACCCGGAATTTAGCTGAAGAGATAGCAGCTCATAATATAACTATCGTCAGTGGTCTTGCCCGGGGCGTAGATTCATTGGCACATTATGCCGCAGTGCAGCAAAAAAAGCGCACCATCGCCATTTTAGGCACGAATCTGTCAATTATTTATCCAGCTCAAAATCGGAGTTTGGCAAACCAGATCGTGAAAAATGGCGTTGTTGCTTCAGAATATTTGGTTAATACGCCACAATTGCCGGGGAATTTTGTTCGTCGTAATCGTATTATCAGCGGCTTAAGCCGTGGCGTTATCGTTACTCAGGCTGGAGATAAAAGCGGTGCGCTGATTACCGCCAATTATGCAGTAGAGCAAAATCGTGAAGTCTTTGCAGTGCCGGGGTCTATTTATAATGAGAAACAAGAGGGAGCTCATCGCTTATTGAGAGATGGCGCAAAGCTGACAGCAAATTTTGAAGATATTATAAAAGAGTTTCCATTGCTTCAGAAGAAAAGCGCCCAACAGCTTGACTGGATTAGCCAGTCGAGCCAGGCTGTTGAGCTGAGTGGTGCGGAAGGTCAGGTTATTGGTGCGCTAAATAAAGAGGCGCGCTATGTGGATGACATCGTTATTGACAGTGGTCTGAATCATTCCCAGGTAATGACTGTTTTGCTGACCTTGGAGTTAAAGGGCTATGTAAAACAGATGCCGGGTAAATACTATATCCGGCAAATCTGATATTTTGAAAGATAAAGGAAATTAATGAAGCAGATACGGCGCAAAACCAGAAAAATAAAAGTAGGGAATTTATACATCGGTGGTGATGCTCCTATTTCGGTGCAGAGTATGTGCACCACAAAGACCGAGGATGCGTCAGCCACAATTACCCAGATTCAGCGGCTTACTGGTGCCGGTTGCCAGATTGCGCGGGTGACGGTACCCTCTGAAGCGGCAGCCAAAGCTTTGCCAGAAATTCGCAAAGCCATACAAATACCGCTTGTGGCAGACATACATTTCAACTATAAAATGGCGTTGATGGCTGTGGATTCTGGCGTAGACAAAATCCGGATCAATCCTGGGAATATCGGCAGTAAAGCCCGTGTTAAGGAAGTTTTGAAGGCATGTCAAAGCGCTGGAATTCCCATTCGTATCGGTATTAATACCGGCAGCCTGGAGAAAGATATTCTGCAGCACTTTGGCTATCCCACAGCGGAAGCAATGGTGCTATCAGCCAGACGGCATCTGGATATCTGTGAAGAGCACGGTTTTGAGAATGTCATTTTGGCGCTGAAAAGCAGCAATGTGAAGCTAATGATTGAAGCCAACCGGTTATTCAGTCAGCGCTATGACTATCCGCTGCATCTTGGCGTGACAGAAGCGGGTCCCACTCGTAGTGGCACCATCAAATCAGCCATTGGTATTGGCACATTGCTGGCAGAAGGCATTGGTGACACCATTCGGGTCAGCCTTACCGATGATCCGGAGGAGGAACTAAAAGTTGGCTTTGAAATTCTTAAAAACCTTGGTCTGGCCAGCGGCGGTGTGAATCTCATTAGTTGTCCAACTTGTGGTCGTCTGGAAGTGGACCTGTTTAAAATTGTTCGTGAAATCGAGCTAAAGGTCTCGGGAATAAAAAAAGACCTGACTGTGGCCGTAATGGGTTGCGCGGTAAATGGCCCCGGAGAAGCCGCTGAAGCCGACATAGGTATAGCCTGTGGCAAAGGTGGCGCGCTCTTTTACATTCACGGTAAAAAAAGTACAAAAGTAAAGGAGTCAGAGATCGTGCCAAGACTTCTGGAAGCTATTGATAATTATAAACCTAAAGAAAAGAAAGGAGAATAAGAGATGAATCTAAAAGTCTGGATTGCCGAATCAAGAGCCAATTTTTTATTGTTGCCGGTGATGCTGATTATTTTGGGCAGTGGGATTGCCCATTTTGAAGGACACTTTCACCTGATGCATACAATTTTTGCTTTAATGGGTCTGGTGATGATGCATATTACCGTGAATGTGCTGAATGAGATTAGTGACTATCAAACCGGTATAGATTTTGAGGTCACCAGAACTCCTTTCAGCGGTGGGACCGGCATACTTACATCAGGGCAGATTGCCATTCCCCATGCGTCTCTTTATGCAAAAATTAATATTGCGTTGGCTACCATCATTGGAATTTATTTTGTCTATGTTGTGGGTTGGCACTTGCTGCCAGTCCTGGTTTTAGGCCTTATCACCGTGGTATTCTATACGCCATGGTTGGGCAGAGTTGTGATGGGTGAATTTGCCGCTGGTCTGGGACTTGGCGCTTTGCCAATCATTGGCGCTCATCTGGTTATTGCTCAGCAATTTTCATTTACAGCTGTCTATGTCTCGTTTATTCCCTATTTGCTGGTGTTTAATCTGCTGCTACTGAATGAGTTTCCTGATCTGGAAACGGATACAAGAGGTGGCAGAAAGAACCTGATTATTGTTTTTGGAAAGAAAGCGGCCGCCTGGATATATATTGCCGTCCTGCTAATGGTCTATGTCTGGATGCTTCTGGGTGTTCTAATGGGCTGGATTCCCGTTTGGACTCTTTTGGGTTTACTCACACTGCCGATTTCCCTGAATATAATTCGCAATCTCTTTAAAAATCTGGATAATCTGGAAGGCTTTATCCCATTGATGGGTCAAAATGTGATGGTGGTTCTCATCACCCAATTGCTGATGGGGATCGCTTTCTTTATCGCCTGATTTTTTCAGGTGTATATATCTTCGTCTTCTATACAGGCGATTTCAGTCTGTTTTGCTTTGTATGTGCGTCTAAATGTGCAGATCTCTGCAAATTTTTGGCTGTAATGATGACGGAAAAAAGTGGCCAATTGCTGAGTATAGGTGAGGAGCCGCAGTTCTCTTTTATTCAGAAAGCAAAGCCCCAGCACATTTTCAAATAGAAGATCGTTGCTGCGGATAGCCGGCGCATTAAATGTGGCTGACGTGAGCGTACAGATGACGCCATTTTCCTTTAAATCGTGAACAATGGCCTCGCCATTCCAGCTATAGATGGCTTTAAACTTTTGACCAATGGCGCCGGGGCAGAGATATCCGCTCTTGTTGCCTTCTAAATGAAATTC
>DSDE01000436.1 GCA_011049095.1 Fidelibacterota bacterium | reverse complement strand
GTGCCGCCTGGAGAATATCAGTTCCTTGTGAGCTACATCGGTTATGAGCTTGAGGAGCTGACGATAAATCTGGTAGCAGGACAAAACAGCCGCCAGGATATTCGGCTGAAAGCCTTGGCCATCGTAACAGAGACGGTAACGGTGACGGCTGAGCGGCTAAAATTTGATAAAAGCGTGGAAGTCAGCAGCCTCTCCATCAGCTTGCGGGAAATCAACGTCGCGCCAGGATTTATAGAAGCCGATGTATTTCGCACCCTCCAGAGTCTGCCTGGTGTGCTATCATTGAATGATTTCTCAAGTGCGCTCTATGTTCGGGGCAGCACACCAGACCAAAACCTCATTATGCTTGATGGAATTTCTGTCTATAATCCCTACCATTTGGGTGGTGTCTTTTCTACTTTCAATACCGATGCCATTAAAGCTGCGGAATTTTCAGCGGGAGGATTTGCCGCAGAACACGGCGGAAGAATGGGCAGTATTCTAAATATCATCAACCGTGAGGGTAATACCGAGGAGATTAGCGGCAATGCAAATATCTCGCTGATTTCCTCTAAATTGCTGCTGGAAGGCCCCCTTCCCAAAAATCGCTGGCTACGGGGCTCTTGGATGCTTGCCGGCAGACGAACCTATTTCGATACTGTCACCGATGCCTTTCTATATTTTGTGAAAAAGCGCGCTCAGGAAACAGACCCCTATTATCGCGAATCGGATTATATCGGATTTCCCTATCATTTTTATGACTTAGAAGGCAAACTCAATTTAGATATTGGCGAAAATCACCGTCTAACTTACAGTACTTTCTATGGTGATGATATTTTTCACTTTGAAAGCGATGAGGAATATGACTCCCGAAGCTGGGACGACAATCAAAAGCAATATTACCTGAGCCGCAGTACGGGGCTTTTTGACTGGCGCTGGGGAAACAAAATGAATGCCCTCACCTGGCGCTGGGTGGCCTCTCCCGAACTCATTATCCGCACTTTTGCTGCCCAGAGCCGCTTTCGATTTCGCATAAATTTTGACAGCGACAATCACGATTATGAATATACACAATATGACACCAGCTATTGGCGCTCAACATACAATCTGGATATCTTTGATCTGGTGCATGATTATACAGTGAAAAGTGATATTACCTGGATTCCCAATAAGAAACACAGCGTCAAAGGTGGTTTTGAACAAAAATTTCTCCATTTTAATCTGGGAATGATTTTTAAACTTGGCAATACGGTAAATGATGAATTTACAGTCCGGGCTGATACCTTGCTCTGGATGAATAATTATCCCACGGAGTCAGCGATTTATATACAGGATCAGTGGGAACCCCACCCCCTGCTTTCCGTGAAGCCAGGTCTGCGCCTCTCACACTCCAGCGTCAGTCAAAAAATCTATCCTGAACCACGTTTTGGCATAAAATATCGCTTGACGGAAAATATAGCCGTAAAGGGAACTTTCGGCAAATTTATGCAGTATCTGAGCATTGCCAATCCCCCTGATGAAAACCTGCGTTTTATTGATATCTGGCTGGCTATTCCCAAAGAGTACAAGCCAAGCAGCGCCACCCATTCCATTCTCGGCATCGAATACCTCTCTCCCAAAGACCTGCTTCTGCGAACTGAGATATATTATAAAGATTTTAAGCATCTGCTGACCCTCAAGCCGGGCGATATTTTTGAAGAAAGCGAAGGCAGAGTCCGATTAGACCCCTTTAATGAATTTCTCGATACCGATGCCTTTGCCTACGGGGCAGAATTTCTCCTGAAAAAAACTAAAGGGAGAATGCAAGGCTGGCTGGGCTACACCTATGCAATTACAAAAAGGAGCACAGCAGAAGAAAACTGGTATTTTCCCAATTATGACCGCACACACACCATTAATCTCGTGGCCAATTATCAGTTTTCGCCAAAGCTGCACATCAGCTCCAGCATTTCTTATAGTTCTGGAAATCCATACACGCCCATCCTGGGACAGATGCAAAACCTCACGGAAGATTATTATTCTATAAACTATTTTGGCTGGTATTCTGGTTATCGCCTTATTGAGGGAGATAAAAACAGCGCCCGCTACCCAAATTATTTTCGGGCAGACGTCAGTTTTACCAACCGTAAAGAGACCTCTTTTGGCGCCCGGGAATGGTATCTGCAAATTCTCAACTTCACAAACCACCACAATGTGCTCACCTATATCTATCGGCAAAAAGGTGAATTGTATGGCGGAGCAGGGGGAATTGAGCGATTTGGAATTCCTATGTTTCCATTCCTGCCAACCTTTGGCCTTAAACTCGAGTTCTAAGGACTTACGATGAAGATAAAATATCTAAGCTTTGCTTTGCTATTTGTTTTACTGGCTTTGTCTCAGGCCTGCAACTATAAATGGGAACCCTTGAAGTCTGATTACGAACCTATGCTGAATGTTTACGGCATCATAAGTCTCGATCCTGAGATAGCGCCTTTTGTAATGGTCACCCGCACTTTAACGCTGGAAGATTCAGCGAGGTCTGTCATCCGGCGAGATACCATTTTCTATTCTGAAAATGATTATTGGATATTTGAAGTCTATCGCTCCAATTTTCTTATTATGGATGCTGATGTCCGGATTAGCGATGGCTCGGCTGAATATCAGCTTTTTCCTGTCAAATTGACTAGCTCATCTTATTGGATTGATGACAGCGTCTATTCTGACGATTCCCCTGAAATACCCATTGGCTATGATGGTTCTGAATTCTATGTTTATATGGACACGACGGGACAATTTATTCCCCGACCCAATACACAATATTCCCTTTCTGTCCGGGCAGAGGGTTATCCGCAACTAACAGGCAACGCCAAGACACCGGAATTGCCTCAGATTTTGAACTGGGAAAGCTTGCCAGACACATTACGCACAGGCACCGGTTATACTGTACGCTGGAAGCCCATTAATGAAGGAATAAATGGCGTTATCCAATACCAGACAGGGGATTGGGGAGAAAATGTCCGACGCCTTATCACAAGCGAAGACTCAAGCTTTACATTTATACCGGAGTTAAGAGATGATTATAACGATCCAAACGATGATAATCGGGAAAACCGCATTTTCCTCACTTTAAGATTTATGGATGAGAATTATTATCAAAACTTTGTGAAAGGGCAAACCGATGAGGTCTTTTCATTTGTTTTAGGCGCTACAAACCGGGAATTGATCTATGGAGTAGAAGGCGGCATCGGTATATTCTCCGCCTTTAGTCAAATTACCCTCACCAAATACTTGAAATAAAAGGATACCTCAGAATGGGAAACAGGCAAATCGCTCAGGCACTGATAATCAGATGAAAAAGCTTTGGAATATCACCGGCCATTTTTACACACTTTATCGGGCGCTACCTGGGATTCATTTTCTTTATGAGAGAGAAAAAAAGGCGCTGGCAGACTTGCTGGCACAAATTGAAAAACAAGAGTGCACCCACCATCTTGATTTGGGCTGCGGTAATGGCTCCACCTATGATATTTTTCCTGTTTCGCATCAGATTACAGCAATTGATCACAGCGCTTCGATGTTGGCGGCTTTGAAAAAATACTATCCGATGGTACATTGCATTCAGGGGGATATTCTGAATTCAATTCCAGATGAAAAATATGATCTTATCACCCTTATTGGCGTTAGTGAGTACCTTTCTGAATTCCCTGAATTCCTGAGTGCTTTGAAAAAACATTTAAAACCAAAGGGCACTCTGCTATTTACCGCGGCACAAGTAAACCTTGCAAACCAATTGCGAAGATTTCACGGCCATCGACTTTGGCTTAGAAATAAGACGCATATTTACCAAATATTAGAAGATAGGGGTTTTTATCTTATTGCAGAAAGCCATACCCTTCTGCAGTGGCAGTATCTCGCCAAATTAGTTGATGATTGATCGCTCCCTAAAAAATGAATAAGCTTATGCTCCCAGATCAGATGCATTCAAGCAATAAGAAAATAAATGGATTCAGATTCTATCCTAAAAATTGCGTTGGCAAATGAAGGAAAAAGCATTAAAATTGGTAGATTATGAT
>DSDE01000311.1 GCA_011049095.1 Fidelibacterota bacterium | reverse complement strand
GGGCATGAGCTTATTGACAGTTGGGGAAATAAGAAGCAATATTTGGTGTATTATCGGCTTTCAAAGGTAAAATGGGAAGCGATAAAAAAACGTCGCATTGATGAAGCGCGTCAGATGGCCGTTGATCTTTACACAAGAGGCGAAGCGAGGTACAATGCCAATGACCTGGCTGGCGCATTGCAGTTTTGGATACAGGCGCTGCAGTCATTGGAAAATTACTATCACGAAGCGCTGGAAGCTGAAATCGACGGCAAAAAGGATTTTCTGGTAAATAAGCTAATGGCTGAGATTCAGGGAATCCTTCAGGAAATTTCACTAAAGCCGCTTAGCAGCCCCACTGCCGCGACCGTGGGAAAAAGTGTAGAAGGCGTTGCAGTTCAAGTGACAGACTTATCCGGTGCGCCTGTATCGCAGATTGGACTCACTGTTACCGTTCAGCGGGGCAAAATAGACTTGATTGAGAAAATATCAGCTAATCGAATGGGGCTGGCAATTATACCTGTCTAGAAAATCATTGCCAGCGATGCGATGCAGATAATTCTCATCGAGGCAGACCTGGAGAGGGCTTTAAAGGAGTCTTTCAATATAAATATGACCATTTCACTTCTCAAGAGTCTGAAACGGCCTCATACGCAAATTGTATTTAATGTTTCAGGACCGGCCATTTTTCTGAAAATCTCAGAGAAAACCGATGGCAAGCCCATTTCTTTGCCGCGGGTGGAACCTGCACTTAAAGATAAGCTGGCCAGGAGAGGATATACCTTTGTTAGTGACATCAATCAGGCTGACTTTTTGATAGAACTCCAATGTGAAGCCCGCAGCGGAAGCCAGATGCAGAGTCTTTATTCGGCGTTTGCTGACCTCAATCTATCAGTTATTCAGCTATCTGACGGAAAGGAGCTTGATAAAAGCAATCTGACCCGCGTTAAAGGAATTGACCTGAGCTTTGAAAAGGCTCAATATAAAGCGCTGGATGAGATTGGAAGCCGTCTGAAAAGCGAATTAATTCCGACGATGCTTGAGCAGCTAAATAAATAGAAATATTATGAGGATTGGCGCTGCAGCTTTCTGAAAATTTTCCACAATCCATGGAGGGTTAATTCGCTGTCCACATCTGATATTGAGTTGCTGTGACGGGCGATTAGTTTAGCCAATCCGCCAGTCGCAATCACAGAGCATTTTTTCCAGTTTGTTTCGCTCAATATCCTTTTTACCATTCCATCGATCTGATCAACTGCGCCCCACATTACGCCCGCCTGAAGATGCTGAATAGTATTTTTACCAATAACAGAGTCTGTAAAGGCTAAGTGAAATTTTGGCAATTTTGCAGCTTTTTCCACCAAATTAAAGCTGGCAGTTTCGATGCCTGGCATAATAGAGCCGCCAAGGTAGCGACCTTTCTCATCAACGATGTCAAAAGTTGTGGCTGTCCCCAAATCAATAACTATCTGAGGTAATGAATATGAATCCCGGGCAGCGAAAATATTGCAAATACGGTCTGCACCCAACTCAGAGGGATTATCAACCAGGCACTCAATTTCTAAAGGGAGATCATGCCTTACGATAATTGCCTCTTTATTAAGGTATTTTTTGGCCATGAGATAGAATTGATTGGTTAAAGGCGGTACAACGCTGCTAATTATGACCTCTTTGATTTCCTCTGTTTTAATACCGGCGTTCATTGCCAGTAAATTTGTCGTTACCCAAAACTCGTCCCGCGTTCTGGTATGGCTTGTTGTGAGTCTCCACTGATCAATGATGATTCCCTCTGAAATAATACCAATGACGACATTGGTATTGCCAATGTCAATTGCTAACAGCATATTCATCCTTCTGTTACAGGGCCTAGTTTTTCGATTAGCAGTTTTCGGGTAATACCCTGGTCTGCCTGTCCTTTTGTTGCTTTCATCACCTGCCCGATGAAGTAGGCCAGGAGCTGTATTTTTCCTGAGCGGTAACGTGCGGATTCTTTGGGTGAATTTTGGATAATTTTGTCAATGATAGTTGAGAGTTCGCCGCTATCAGCAATTTTCATCAGAGCTTTTTCATCTATTATTATCGCCGCACTTTTGCCAGTGGCACACATTTCATCCAGGACCGCCTTGCCGGTTTGGGGTGTTATATCTTGTCGGTCAACAAATTGCAGCAATTCTGCCAAGTGGCTAGCCTTAATGGGTATCTGCCCTGCCGAGAGGTTTTGTTCTTTGAGAATGCGTAAT
The DNA here is from genome assembly GCA_011049095.1 of Fidelibacterota bacterium. GTDB lineage: Bacteria > Fidelibacterota > Fidelibacteria > Fidelibacterales > DSDE01 > DSDE01. Next base: position 1,822 of record DSDE01000311.1, on the reverse strand, counting down.
ATTTCTCCCTGAACCCAGTGCCTGGCAAGCTTGACATTATTAGGAAAGAGTTTGACCAGGTTTTCAAAATAGTCTGCAATTTCCTTTTCATTTGTCAGAACGGCTGCATCATCTTCCAGCATATCATATTTATCAATAAATCTCTCTTTTCTCAGGTCGGGCATTTCTGGAAGCTGCATTCTTAGATTTTGAATAAAGTCTTCAGTTATTAAAACCGGCGGCAGGTCAGGTTCTGGAAAGTAGCGGTAGTCATGGCTTTCCTCTTTCCCCCGCATCTGTCGCGTTTCCTGTTTTTGTTCGTCCCATAGCAGTGTTGCCTGAGTGATTGTGCCACCGCTTTCCAAAAGCTCTTTCTGGCGATTAATTTCAAAAGTCAGCGCCCGCTCGACATTTCGAAAACTGTTGAGATTCTTGAGCTCTGTCCTGGTGCCAAAAGCAGGGCTGCCGGCAGGTTTAAGGCTGATATTGGCATCACAGCGAAGACTGCCTTCTTCCATATTGCAATTAGAGATTCCGGTGTAGCGCAGCCGTTGTTTGATCGTTGTCAGATAGGCATAGGCCTCTTGCGGGGAATGGATTTCAGGTTGGCTGACGATTTCTAAAAGGGGAACGCCGCTTCGATTGAGGTCAATCAGCGTTCCGCTTTCGCTATGCAGTGATTTTCCCGAATCTTCTTCCATATGAATGCGAATCAGACCAATTTTTTTCTTTTTGCCTTCGTTTTCTATCTCCACATAGCCGTCATAGCATATTGGATCATCATATTGGCTTATCTGATAGCCCTTGGGAAGGTCAGGATAGAAATAATTTTTTCTGCTAAACTGACTTTTTGTCCGGATTTTGGAATGGGTGGCAATTCCCGCGGCTACAGCGCTGCGGACAAGCTCTTCATTTAAAACCGGCAGAGCGCCAGGATAGCCAAGGCAGACGGGGCATACCTGGGTATTTGGCTCAGCGCCATATTGCGTGCTGCAAGCGCAGAATGCTTTTGTTTTTGTGTTGAGCTGAACGTGAACTTCCAAACCAATGACAACATCCCACTTCATTTGTGACTCCTTTTCATTGGTCAAATATAATCAATCAAAAGCAATGTCCAAAGCTTCACAGCAATTGCCTGATATTTATTGAAGGACGAAGCGAATTAAATTATCGATTAAATATTATCTCAAGGGTTGATGAGAAAACTGCTGGTGATTATGGCTGTGCTCCGCAGCATTGCCGACACGCTGCAATATTTCGTCTCACTGAGCTCAATGGCTCTCTGTACCGCTGATTCTGTAAGATTATTCCCCCAAAATTTGTACAGAATATCAATTTTTGTAAATACTTTTGGATGTTCTAGCGCTCGTTCTGCCTCGATCTCTATTTCAAGATTTGTCAGGACAATCCGCTTTTTATGGAGAATGGACAAGACATCCATCCCCGTGCATCCGGCCAAACCCTGTAAAATCAATTCCATAGGCCTGCTGGCGCCATCGTTGCCCTGTAATTGTTTCGCAGAATCCATCACCAGCCAGTGTCCTGAATTTCCTTTGGCTATAAAAGTGAGATCATCGCCTGTTCCTTTAAGCTCTATTTTCATTTTTTCGTCACTCATTATTATTCTCCTTTTTATTCATTTCCATTTTAGCATTATTTTGAAGCTTTACGTTACAATATTAGTATTTTTTGTGCACTGCTGGCCTAAATAATCTAAAAAGCAAATATCAGCACATTATTTATAATGAGTTAACAGATTAGATTCAGGAATTCTCCGTTTAATCCCCAAAATATGCCTGGGTTTCATAATTCGTTTTCTTCTTAATTTGGCTTGATCCGTCAG